>VGOE01000062.1 GCA_016876035.1 Chloroflexota bacterium | reverse complement strand
AGCGCTGTCAACCTGGTGCGTACCGTGACCCTTTTCTTCATCGGAACCCACTTTTCGGAGTCGGTTTTTGAAACAGCCCATTTCCTCATCTGGCAGTCTCTGGTGATCCTAATAAGCATTGGTCTGTGGTTACTCTGGGCTCAGAAGTTAGTCCGTGTCCCTGCAAAACAATAAGCCTACACAAGATCAGACATTCCTGGCCCGGTTGCTCTCTTGGCTCAGAGGTTTGTCCGTGTCCTTGCGAAACAATAAGCTCCTTGTGTTCTTGCGACGCAACAAGATACTTCTATTCCTGGTCACAGCCATTGTCCTGGTGATTTTTGTGGCGGTGGTGTGGACCTTCATCTCGCCAGCCTATAACCGTGTGCTGGTCAACTTGGGCAACAGGATAGCCCCCTCGAGTGTCACTCTGGAACTAGGTAAGCCCGTCTTTCTGGAGAACATTACTCGTGACAGTGTTATCGTGAATCAGGGGCTGAAGTCGCACCTAGCGGTGGACGTCACGTTGCCCTTGCCAGGGAGTACGTATTCCAGTCTGCAAACCTTTACGGTTAATGGCACGGTATTCAACACTGGCGAGGCGGATGCTCTTGAGGTTAGCGCGACGATATCCATAAGCGGGCCGGCCACAAGTTTAGAGCCGCTGACGAAGAGATTGGGCACGATAGTGGGTGGAGGGTCGGCGCCGGTGAGTTGGCAGTTACAGTGCACGGAGTCAGGGCCGGTAACCATCAAGGTCACTGCTACGGGTACAGATGAGAATACAGGTGAGCCAATCTTTCTGGAGAACATTACTCCTGACAGTGTTATCGTGAATCAGGAGCTGAAGTCGCACCTAACGGTGGACGTCACGTTGCCGTTAGCAGGGACGACGTATTCCAGTCTGCAAACGTTCACGGTTAATGCCACGGTATTCAACGCAGGTGAGGCGGATGCTCTTAAGGTTAGCGCGACCGTATCCATAAGCGGGCCGGCCACAAGTTTGGAGCCGCTGACGAAGAGATTGGGCACGATAGTGGCTGGAGGGTCGGCGCCGGTGAGTTGGCAGTTGCAGTGCACGGGGTCAGGGCCGGTGACCATCGAGGTCACTGCCACGGGTAGACATGAGGATACAGAGCAGCGCAAAGTCTATTTCTATCACCATGCCCCTGAGGGTACGAGTTGGGCCTACATAGATAGCTGGGCGCTTCATTTTGGGCTTGTCCTGGTCATTGCGCTTATCGGCGCTACGCCGGGGTTGAGGCTGAAGCAACGCTTGAAATTCATCGCCCTGGCTTTTGCGCTTCTATTCGTTATCCATGTAACGGCCATTTGGGTAATGGCAAGGCTCATGGCAAGCAGCGTGGTCATGAACAAGAACCCGTGGTTCAATCTCCTGGTTACGGTGGGCTGTGATTTGTTCCCGGTGGTAATCTGGGGGATCTTTTCCTTCAAATACTGGTTTCCGCAGGGGCTGGCCAGAGAGCGTGTGTTACCGGCCCCAGGAAGCCATAGGCAGAAGACTAAGAAGTCTAAGTGAGAGAATATCACCGTCAGCTTGCCACGAGCAAGTCTGGCACTGGTCAGTATGCTGTTTCCGCCAGTCCTATCGTCCGACAGTAGGATCTGGTGACCCACACGCAGTCATCGAAAAACCCCTTTGCGAAAAACTTGACAGAAGAAAAGTGCACGGTCTAGATTTAGTTTAAGGTGATTGCAATAGGACTTGGCAAAAAGGCGTGCCACAATCTGAGTGACAAGCGGAGGGAGGTAAATAGAGAATGAAGAAAGAGAAGCAGGTTTGCCCGGCTTGCGGTTGCACCATTGTTGGTGCTGGCTACAAACAGAAAGGGGTGACCTATTGTTGTGAGCCCTGTGCTAGCAGCAGCACCAGTTCTTGTGAGTGTGGCTGCCATCATGTTGTAGAGCAGCCTAAGAAGGAGGAAAGCAAACGCCGACGAAGCTGATAGCTTCCGCCGGTGGCTGGTACAGCCTCTGGAGTTGAAATCTAAAATGGGGTGGCATAATGGAAGGGCCGAAGCAAGAGGCGAGGCTTCCCAGGCTGGGTGGACGGGCACCTGATAAGGATGCCAGTCTTCCCCTTTTTAGGGTTAGAAGCGGGTTGCGCGGCTAGTCCAAGTAGGCCTTGTCAAACCAAAGGATGATGGCTGCAGGCTTTTTGCCGTCGGGAAGCGAATTGATCGGCTCGTTGTCCTAGACTGGCGGCGACTCTGTGTGGGCGGTGGGGTGGTCTTTCGGGTGTGCTGGCATAGTTGGGGGAGGTTCTTCAGGCCTCTCCCTGCTGTTTTCATAAAAGTAGCACAGTTGGATGAGTTCGCACGACAAGCTCTGTTGCCCAGCAGAATGACGCTGTTGTGGTGCCTGCCCAGGAGGGCATATTGCCCCAATGAGAGATACCTGACTTCACCTGCTTACTGCGTCATGCTAGACAATCTTGGCCGTGGCTCTTAGAATTGTGGCAAGACATGGCGCATAGACCATAAAAATCATGAATACTCCAGGCGAGTCGGCTAACAAAAACCCAAAACGCAAGAATGTCGACAAGCCTCATTATCTGGGGCATAGAAAGCGTTTGCGGGATCGCTTTCGCAAGGCGGGGGGAGAGGGGTTGCGAGACTATGAGATGCTGGAACTCCTTCTGGGTTATGCTGTGCCCCGAAGAGATGTGAAGCCGCTGGCCAAGCAGCTTATTACCCGCTTCGGTAGTCTGGCTGGTGTCCTTGATGCCAGCTTCGAGGAACTCCAGGGTGCTGCTGGTCTTAGCCCGACATCAGCCACACTAATAAAGCTGGTGAAGGAGATTGGGGTGGCGCAACTGGCCGAGAGGATGAAACACCGGGACCTGTTAAGGTCTCCTCAATCTGTGGTCGATTTCGCCCGACTGAAGCTGGCGGGCTATCCCCATGAGGCGTTCATGGCCATTTACATGAACACCAAGAACGAAGTGATTGACTATGAAATGTTGCACGAAGGGACGGTTGACCGTGCCATAATATACCCGCGGCGCATCGTGGAAGCGGCGTTGTCGCACCATGCAGCGGCACTACTGCTGGTGCATAACCACCCTAGCGGTCATACAGAGCCATCAGAGGAAGACAAGGATGTTACCCGCACTGTGATCCAGGCAGCGGGAACCGTGGACATACGCGTTCTGGACCATGTCATTGTAGCCAGGGATGGCTACCTGAGCTTCCTGGAGAAGGGGCTTTTGCCTGGGGCAGGGTGAGTGGGGTGGGGAGGGGTGAGGGTTTTATGGTGGGTTTCGTCCCTGTCTAGAAGGACTTCACCCACCCTACTGCTTTTTGGGTCACATCGAGCCATTGCAACCGGAAAAACGACTTTCACAGAAAAACAATTGCTGGAGCAGAGGCTCCAGCCTGTCCGGCATTGGCCTGTTTGTCTCACCGCCAGCATCGGGATACAATTGACTATAGAAACAAATACGGCCTTTAGGGAGGGCTAGTCTCTTTGGAGCTAGCCCTTGGGGTGTTTGGAGCACAGTAAATAGTGAATCTATCGCCCCTTGTCTGTCTTGTCGAAAAGATGCCCTCTTACCGCCGCCTGGTTCACGGGCTGGTGGAAGCGGAAGGCAAGCACGCGGCGGTGGTTCATGGTGCGGCACAGCCCTTTCTGGTGGCAGCGCTGCATCAGCGTCTGGCGGTGCCTATGCTGGTGGTGGTGCCAAGCTCGGAAGAGGCCCATAGGTTTTATGGGCAGCTTCTTGTCTGGGGTGATGACGGATCTACAGTAGTCCTCTTTCCTGAGCCTGACACCCTGCCCTACGAGGACCTCATCCCCGATCCCTTTATCGAGCAGCAGAGGTTGCAAGCTCTGGCCACTCTTCTTAAGGTTGGCAACCAGTCCAGTTCAGGCGCTCAGTCACCTTTGATCATTGGGTCTGTGGGTGCGGTGGCCAGAAAGACCATCTCACCGGGTGAGTTCATGGCCGCCTCTCACGTGGTAAAGCAAGGCATGGAGGTTGATCCTGCCGAATTGCTGCGGCGGTGGGTCAGCCTGGGGTACGAAAGGGCCAGCCTGGTAGAGGTGCCAGGAACTATGGCTCAACGAGGCGGCATCCTTGATGTTTACCCTGTCAACAGCAATTCACCGGCGAGGATTGAGATGTTTGGCAACAAGGTGGAAAGCATCCGTCTTTTCGATCCCCAGACGCAACGCTCGCTGGCCCCAATATCGGAGGTTGAGGTGATTCCCGCACCAGGACTCTCCCTGCCTGGAACGCACACCGTGGTGGACTATTTGCCCTCGGGCTGCCTGGTTGTTCTGGTGGAACCCGAAGAGATCGCTGCTGGCATAGGCGACCTCGACGCCCGTGCCAGCCAGTTGCGCCAGTCGCAGATGGAGGAAGGCAATCCGGCTGGGGATCCCCCAGTACCCTATCTTGCCTACCCTGAACTGCAAGCAAGGTTAGAGAGGGTGGGGGGACGTTTATTACTAACCAGATGGGCTACCGAAGAGGATACGCCCCACAGCCTGGCCTTCGGCCCTGCCCCGAGCTACGGAGGCCGCCTGGAACCCTTTCTGGCGGAAAGCCAGAGGCTGGTGGGATGGGGACGCCGAGTGGTTATTGTATCTCATCAGACGGCCAGACTGGCTGAGCTTCTTGAGGAGCGGGGCATATTTGTTTCCCCCCTTCCTCGTCTAGAAGAACCACCGACTGCTGGCTCGCTGACCCTGGTGCAAGGCTCTCTACCTGAGGGCTGGAGCATGGGGAAGCAGTTGGTGTTGTTTACTGATGCCGAGGTCTTCGGTTTTGTGAAGCAACCGCGGCTCAGAAGACCACGGCCGGTGCACCACAAGGGCTTCCTTCCCGACCTATCGCCCGGTGACTATGCGGTGCATGTGGAGCATGGCATCGCCCGGTTTAGAGGCATGACCAAGCTCTCGCTTGACGGAGCACAGAGGGAGTATCTGGTCCTGGAGTATGCTGCGGGAGATAAGCTTTATGTGCCAATTGACCAGGCAGACCGCGTCAGTCGTTATATCGGTTCAGCGGCAGAGTCGCCAGCGCTGACCCGTCTGGGGACTCAGGAATGGGAGCGGGTTAAGCGGAGGGTCAAGGAATCGGCCCGGGAAATGGCCGGGGAGTTGCTGCGCCTCTACGCGGCACGAGAAGTCAATCCTGGGTTCGCTTTTTCTGCGGACACTGTCTGGCAGCAGGAACTGGAGGCTTCCTTCCCCTATGTGGAGACTCCGGACCAGAACGAGGTGGTGAGGCAGGTCAAAGAGGAGATGGGAAAGCCTAAGCCCATGGATCGCCTGGTGTGCGGCGATGTGGGGTACGGCAAGACGGAGGTCGCCCTCCGGGCGGCCTTCAAGGCGGTGATGGATGGGAAGCAGGTAGCCATGCTGGTGCCGACCACGGTGCTGGCGCAGCAGCATTTCGCCACCTTCAGTGAAAGGCTGGCGGCTTTCCCGGTGAAGGTAGAGATGTTGAGCCGGTTCCGCTCCGAGAAAGAACAGCAATCTGTCCTTGAGGGCCTGAAAGAGGGCAGCGTGGACATTTGTATTGGCACGCATCGCTTGTTACAGAAAGATGTAGCCTTCAAGGACTTGGGGCTGGTGATAATAGATGAGGAGCAGAGGTTCGGTGTCAGCCACAAGGAACGCCTGAAGCAGATGCGCACCGAGGTGGATGTCCTTACCTTGAGCGCCACCCCGATCCCGCGCACCCTGCACATGTCCCTGGTAGGGGTGCGGGATATGAGCACTATGGAAACCCCACCCGAGGAAAGGCTGCCGATCAAGACCTATGTGGCTGGCTATAATGAGCCTCTGATCCGGGAGGCGATTGTTCGTGAGCTGGAGCGGGACGGCCAGGTCTTCTTTGTCCACAACCGGGTCAATAGCATTGTCCGTGTGGCCCGCAGGCTGGAGGAGCTTGTCCCCGAGGCGGTGATAGCCATTGCCCACGGCCAGATGTCGGAGGACAAGCTGGAGAAGGTGATGCTCGATTTCACTCAGGGCGGGGTGGATGTCCTGGTCTGCACGACCATTATTGAGTCAGGGCTGGATATACCGAATGTGAATACCCTGATAATCAACGACGCTGATAGGCTGGGGCTGGCGCAGTTGTACCAGTTGCGGGGCAGGGTGGGGCGGGGCAACAATCGAGCCTACGCTTATTTCTTGTATGGTAAGGGAAAGCGATTGACTCCGGCGGCGGCCAAGAGACTCCAGACCATCTTTGAGGCTACTGAGCTGGGGGCGGGGTTTCGTATCGCCCTGAAGGACCTGGAGATCCGTGGAGCGGGTAACCTGCTTGGCCCAGAGCAGAGCGGTTACATTGCTGCTGTGGGCTTTGACCTCTATTGCCAGTTACTATCTGAGGCGGTGAAGGAACTAAAGGCAGGGCAGCCGCTAACCCCCGCAGCAGCCACCGATGCTACTCTTGAACCTATGCCGACGATAGATTTGCCTCTGTCGGCCTACCTTCCTGAAGACTATGTAGCTGACCCCACCGTCAGGCTAACCCTATATCAACGCCTGGCCAAGGCAAAGGCGATCGAGGAGGTAAGTCAGCTAAAGGGAGAACTGAGGGACAGGTTCGGAAGCTTGCCGGTAGAGGCTGAAAACCTGCTCTACGTGGTAGATCTGCGGGTTTTGGCCGCTCGGGTCGGGATACAATCTATCTCCATGGAGGGGAAGCAAGTGGTGATCAGGTTGAAGGAGGGACTCAAAGTTGACAGGGAGCGGCTAATGCCACCGGAGCGAGGTCTCAGGGTGGGAGTATCTCAACTCCGCCTGGACATGGCGCTCCTTGGCAGTAGATGGCAGCAGGTTCTCAGGAGGGTGGTAGAGGCCTTGGCTTGCCATCCTCCCCCTCAAATCGGCTAATTCAGGGTATTTGATTACGGGCCAGTTACGTGATAAAATGTTAGACGGAACTAACAAAAGGAGGCTGTGTGGAGAGAGAACATACTGCCAGCATGGAAGACTATCTAGAGGCAGTGGCTATGCTGAGCAGTGAGGGGGGAGTGGCCAGGGTGAAGCAGATTAGCCAGGCACTGGGGGTAAAGATGCCCAGTGTCACTGCCGCGTTGAAGAAGCTTTCGGAAGAAGGATTGGTAGAGCACGAGAGATACGGCGGTGCCAGACTCACCGTCAAGGGGGATAAGGCAGCGGTGGAGGTTTTTCACCGCCACGAGGTGCTGCGTCATTTCCTGACGGATGTGCTGAACATTGACGCTGAGACCGCCCGAGTGGATGCCTGCCGCATGGAGCACTCCATCAGCTCGGCTACACTCGAGAGACTGGCCAAGTTCTTGGAATTCATCGCAGCTTGCCCTGAAGATGAGCTCCCCTGGCTGAAAGACTACAGCCACTTTGTGCAGCATGGACAGCTTCCGACAGTCTGTTCCTTAAGGGCATCGGAAGGAGAGCGGTAGTTTTTTTGAAGACTAAACTTAGATGAGTCTAACAATTTGCCTTGACGCAACTATTGTCAAGATGGAGAAGTGACACATGACCATCAGATCGTTGGAGGAACTAGAACCGGGCGAGAAAGGCAGGGTCGTGAAGGTCGGCGGTAATGGAAGCATTACCAGGCGATTCCGTGACATGGGGCTGGTGCCAGGAAGCGAGGTGGAGGTGGAAAGAGTAGCCCCTCTTGGTGACCCGGTCGAGATCAAGATCAAGGGATACCATCTGGCAATCCGCAGGGAAGAGGCAGCCAGCATACTGGTGGAGGCTGCCCCGCTTATGCCGCTGGCACTGGTCAGCCCCGGCGAAGTGGTCCAGGTAGTCAACGTCAGAACCGGACGGGGGCTTAGTAGAAGGCTGGCCGACATGGGGTTACTCCCTGGAACAGAGGTCAAGGTGATCACTAGTGGGCCTGGTCCCCTTGTCCTGGAAGTCAAGGGGACGAGGCTTGCCTTAGGGCACGGAATAGCCCAAAAGGTTATGGTAGCGGAGAAGAAATGACAGAGGAGATAACCATTGCCCTGGTGGGAAACCCGAATTCTGGTAAGACCACCCTTTTCAACAGTCTCACCGGCGCTCATCAGCATGTTGGGAACTGGCCTGGCGTAACAGTGGAGAAGAAGGAGGGCAGGTTAGACTACCAGGGGTACCGTATCAGAGTGGTTGATCTTCCTGGTGTCTACAGCCTCACTGCCTACTCCTTGGATGAAGTCATCGCCAGGAATTTTGTAGTGGATGAGAAACCACAGGTGGTGGTGGATGTGGTTGATGCCTCAAGCCTGGAGCGAAGCCTCAATCTCACTGTCCAGCTTCTGGAGATGGGCGCTCCAGTAGTGGTAGCACTCAACATGATGGATGAAGCCGAAGCGAAGGGTTATAGTATCGACGTGGCGCACTTATCCCATCTCCTGGGTATTCCCGTGGTGCCTATGGTGGCCAACCGCAGCCGGGGGATCGCGGAGCTGCTGGCGCAAGTAATCGCGGTGGCCAAAAAAAATATAGAAACGAAGGCGTTGAAGATCGAGTACGGCCGCGAGCTGGAAGAGGAGATCGGCCATCTAGAAAATCTTATCTCCCAAACCGAGTTGGCTCAGAGGTATTCGCCCAGATGGCTGGCGGTGAAACTACTGGAAGGAGATGAGGAGATAGTCAAGAAGTTCAGGGAATAAAGCTTGGGCAAGGAAGAAATCCTTCAGGCTAGAGACAAAGGCCTCTCTCACCTGATGACCATCTACGGTGATGAGGCGGAGACAGTAATCGCTGATGGAAGGTACGGCTTCATCAGCGCTCTCCTGAAGGAAACCCTGAAGAAACCGGCCGTAGAGAAAGTCACCCTTTCAGACAAGATTGATAGGGTGCTTCTCAACAGGATAGCGGGAATCCCCATATTTCTGGCCATCCTGTTTGGCATTTTCCAGCTCTCTTTCACCTTGTCTGAGCCGCTCATGGATCAGGCCCATGCTGGCTTTGGCTGGCTCGGTGATAAGGCAGCAGCCCTCTCGCCGCAGTGGTTGGGCTCGCTTCTGGGTAACGGCGTCATTGCCGGGGTGGGCACAGTACTCACCTTTATACCCCCCATTTTTATCCTTTTGGCTGCCATAAGCGTGCTGGAAGATAGCGGCTACATGGCTCGCGCAGCTTTTGTGGCCGATAGGGTGATGCATAGTATCGGACTTCATGGCAGATCCTTCATCCCCATGGTTCTCGGTTTCGGCTGTAACGTGCCAGCGGTCATGGCTACTAGAACCATAGATAGCCCACGAGACAGGCTGACCACCATCCTGATAAACCCGCTAATGTCCTGTGGTGGCCGCTTGCCTATCTATACCCTCTTCGCCGGCGCCTTCTTCGCTGGCAATCGGGGTCTGGTGGTCTTCTCCTTCTACCTCATGGGTATGGTTCTAGCACTGGCAGTGGCCTTCGTGCTGAGGAAATCGGTGCTAGCTGGGCCGAGCGCCCACTTCGTGATGGAGCTTCCCGCCTATCGCTGGCCTACTGTTACAGGGATAGCGATCCACGTTTGGGAGCGGGGCAAGGAGTTCCTTATCAGGGCGGGGACTATCATCTGCGGGGCGGTGATACTCATCTGGTTCCTGGGCAGCATGCCGTGGGGGGTGGACTACGGCAGCGAGGCAAGCTGGATCGGCCATATCGGCCGTTTTTTGGCACCCATATTCACGCTGTGCGGCTTTGGCGATTGGCAGGTGGCGACAGCGCTGCTTTTTGGCTTCTTTGCTAAAGAAGCGGTGGTGGGCACCTTTGGTGTCCTGTTTTCGGCAGAGCGGGAGGGACTGGGAACCATCATGCAGGCCCAGCTTGACTGGACAGCCCTCACGGCCTATGCCTTTATGGCCTTTTCCCTGATCTACATTCCGTGTGTTGCCACGGTGGTCATGATCAAAAGGGAAACCCAATCCTGGAAATGGGCTGCTTTTGCCATAGGCTATAGCCTGATATTGGGCTGGACAGTTGCCACCCTGATCTACCAGATCGGCAGGCTTTTTCTGTGACAGGTGCCTCTACAGGCAGTGCACCAGTTCGGCCAGTGTCCTGATTCGATGGCAGCCGGTGAGGCGGCGATAGAAGTCATGGCGGTCCAGAAGCACGCCTTTCATGCCCACCCTCTGGGCACCAACAACATCAGTGTCATAGTGGTCACCGACGTATATTGTCTCTGCGGGTTGCGCCCCTGCCCGCTCTAGGGCTGCCAAAAAGATAGGCGGGTGGGGCTTTTCATGGCCGACTTCCCTGGACGTCAGTATCAAATCAAGATAGGAATCAATGCCCAGTTCCTGACAAATGGGCCTCAAGTCGCGATCGAGATTAGAGATGATCCCCAGAGTCAATTCCCACTTCTTTAGCTGACGAAAGGCAGGCAGCACGTCTTCGAAAAGCACAAACTGGTTGTTGGAGAAGGTCTTGGACACCGCTTGCATTATGCTGAGGATAACCTCGTCGGAGACGTTCACCCCAGCATGCTTCAGCACAATGCGCTCCATCTGAACATAAATTTCCATCTGCTCTTCCGGGGGGCGCTGCTTCACAGGGGAGCGGCCGTTCTCATCGAGATAATAGTGGTCAGCCAGGACAATGCCTGGGGCTAGCTCTTCCTTGTCCACCTTAATGCCCAGGTCACGGCAAGCGTTGGCCCGCATCTCGTCACGCAGCGGATGGTATTGGGCCAGGGTATCAAACCAGTCGAACAACACCGCCTTTATCATGTTCAATGGCCGTTCCTATTTTACGCTATAATTATATTTAGATTCAAAGAAAAGATGTTGTCGGAAGGAGCAGGGGAAGATGCCGCACTACGCCAGGAGAATAAACGAACAACTGTACTGCTATATCTGGCAGGGCAGGGGAAACAACTGCAATACCTACCTTTTGGCCAACATGCTGCGGGGCGAGCGGCCTCATGTCATTGTCGATCCAGGATTCGTGGTCAACGAGCTGAGGGAACCCTGCTTCGATTCCCTGCTGGCGGCAATGCAAAGAGACAAGCTGAATGCCGAGGACATCGGCCTGATAATCAACACTCACACCCACCCCGACCACTGTCAGGCCACGGAGGCCATAGTGCAGAAGAGCGCCCCAAAAAGGGGGAGGGGCAGGCTCAGCCAGGCCCTTACCGCTCTTTCAAGAGAAGAGGCCGAGTATTTCAAAGCAGTGGGGGAGAGAATGTTTGGCATGTTTGGCATGGAGGTAGCCAGGCTCGATCCCTTTATCTATCTGGTGGAAGGCGATTTGACCCTGGGCGTAGGCACGAAAAGAGTAGACCTGCAGATCCTGCACACCCCGGGGCATTCGCCAGGCTCCATCTGCATCTACTGGCCTGACAAGAAAGCGCTCATCACGGGTGATGTGATATTCTATGCCAGCGTGGGGCGGACGGATTTCCCCGGGGGAAGTATCACTGTGCTCAAGCAAAGCATTGAGAAGCTGGCAACGCTTGACGTGGAATACCTGCTCCCCGGCCACTCTACTGAGTACGGCAGCATTGTGGAAGGAAAGGACAAAGTGAGGCGCAATTTCGAAGCCGTGAGGTTGTTCGTTTAGTGGATATGATGATTGAGCGTGGCTACGCTTGAGGGAAGACGCCATGGAAGATGAAGCCAGGATTCGATATGCGGTAGAGCACACGGAGGTGGTGCGAGCTCCGGAGCAGACTCTGGCCACCTTCGGCGTGACCAATATCTACTACTACCTGCTGACCGAGCCCGTTTACAAGGAGCTATTAGGCAAGGAAGGAGAGACGGTGGTGAGAGAGGGCAAGGTGATTGCGGAGAGGCCGAAGATCGTCACGCCCTACTATCTGCTGAATCTGTTTGAAGGCTTTGAGCATGGCAAGGAATTCGCTGAGTACCTGGTTCGGGAGCACGGCCCCAATGAAGCCGGCCTTCTGTATCGCTACCGGAATGAACCTGCGGAGACCAACGTCCTCTCCAGCCCCATGGAGGCGGTGATCCACAACATCGCTCAGAAGATAGATAGGGAAGGGAATCCCCTGGCGACGATCATCAAAGGTGTTGACGAGATGTGGGATATCTGCCTGATGAAGTTCATCCACGACATGACACGCAGTTCCTTGAGGCGGAATGTGATGGAGTTTGGGGCTAGAAGACTACTGGATGCCGATACCGGCGGTATTCCCAGATATGCCAGACACACAATTGAGAGGCTTTTCGAGGAGGCCAGGGAAGACAGGGCTAAAGTGCACGAACTGGAGGTGGAGCTGAGGAGGTGGGGGCTGTTTCAGGAGTACGAAGATAGGTTCCTGAACCTCTTTCGCCAGGGGAAATAGAACGCTGAGGCATACGCCGTCGTGTTGCCGTGACCCAAGGAGGTGGCTGAATGGCTGAGTTGAGCCAGGAGTTGAAGAAGAGCATGGATCGCGCCATTGAGGTGCTGCTGAAGGCGAAATACGTGGTGGCCTTGACCGGCGCCGGCGTGTCGGTGGAAAGCGGCATCAGACCCTTCAGGGGGCCCGGCGGTCTGTGGACGGAATACGGCGAGCCGCCCATGGATGGCTACCAAAGATTCCTGGCCGACCCCAAGGGAGAGTGGGAGAGGATGATCAAAAGGGAGGGCTACCTGAAGGGCTTCTTTGCGGCCTTCGATACCGCCAAGCCGAACCCCGGCCACTACGCCCTGGCGGAGCTGGAGCGGATAGGAGTATTGAAGTGCCTCATCACCCAAAATGTGGACAACTTCCACCGGGCCGCCGGAAGCCAGAACCTGGCCGAGATTCATGGAAACCTTTACCTGCTCAGGTGCATTGGCTGCAATTCCAGATACAGGCAGGAGGAGATTTCGTTGCAGGAACTGCCGCCCCATTGTCCCAGGTGCGGCGGGATAGTGAAGAATGATGGCGTTTACTTCGGCGAGCCGATCCCCCCTGACGTCCTGCACAAATGCCACGAGGAGGTGTACCGGTGCGACTGCATGTTGCTGGTGGGCACTTCGGGGTTCGTTTATCCGGCGGCTGGATTCCCTCAGGCCGTGAAGCGCAGCGGAGGCCCTTTGGTGGAGGTTAGCCTTTATGAAACTGACCTCAGCTATTTATGCGACGTTATCCTGCGCGGCAAGAGCGGGGAGATTCTACCCCTGCTGGTAGACCAGATAAAAGCCAGCCGGCGCTGAGCGGAACCGTAGGGCATCCGCCTGGGGTGGACTAACCTGCAGGCCGTGACAGTCGGGTTGGGAAACCCGACCTACGGACTAACCTGCCCACCCGTGACAGTCGGGTTGGGAAACCCGACCTACGGACTAACCTGCCCACCCGTGACGGTCGGGTTGGGAAACCCGACCTACAGACTAACCTGCCCATTCGTGACAGTCGGGTTGGGAAACCCGACCTACGGACTAACCTGCCCATTCGTGACGGTCGGGTTGGGAAACCCGACCTACTTATTATGAGCAGACCTCGGCCACCAGCAGGTCCAGGGCGAGCCTGTCCCCCAACCTCCCTGTCTTAATGGCTATGTCCGCCTCCAGAAGCTTCCGGTGAATTTGGATCAACCGTGGCATGGGGTATCGGGCGCTTTGGCTCAGCAGCTTCTCGACAGGGTAGTTGGGCGCCAGACCTAGCTGCTCCTGCTTCTGCGCCATAGAGAGCCGCTGCGTGCCGAGCTCCCGGGCCTGGATCATAAGGCGGAGCTGCCGGGTAAGCATAGCCAGCAGATAGGGAGGCGCCATGCCCTCGGCCAGCGACTGATGCAGCAACTGCAAGGCCGCCTTGATCCTTTTTTCTACGATAGCGTCTATCAGATTGAAAATCGTGGCTTCCCGGGCGTAGGTGGTCACCTGCCGCACGTCCCCCTCTTCGATGCGCCTTCCGCGGGAGTAGAGGCACAGCTTCTCGATCTCGTTGGCCAGCGCCCAGAGGCTGTCTCCAGCCAGGTCGCTCAAGAGCTTCACCGCCTGAGGGGATATTCTTCCGCCGCTGCTGGCTACCCGGGACTGAATCCACTGGTGCAACTTAGCGCCCCTTACCGCAGGGAACTCCTCCACCTCCGAAACCGGCTTGAGCCTCTTGAGCAAGGGGTTATTCTTACCTATTTTGCCGTCAACTAAGACCAGCGTGGTAGTCGGGGGCATCCGGGAAGCATGACCGCCCAGAGCCTGCCATTCGCCCAGGTCGGGCTGACGCCCTCCTTCTTTTGGCTCAAAGCGGCTGAGCAACCCTTCTACAATAACCAGTCGGCTTCTCCCCAGAAAAGGGAGGGCATCACAGGCAGTGATGAGGTCGGACAGGGTCAGCTGTTGACCGTCAAAAGAGGTGGTATTGAGGGACAGCGACTCCCCGTCCCCCTCACCTTTAAGCTCCTCTAGCCTGTTGTGCAGGGAGTAATCGTCGGCACCATGCAACACGTAGATCAATGCTGAGCGCCCCTTTCATTCCATTATATCGGTACTTTGGCGGTAATGACACCCCTCTGTGGCAAGAATAGCGATTAAATCTGTAGGTCGGGGTTCCTAACTTGACCATCGCGGGCGGGCAGGTTGGGAAACCTGCCCTACGGCTGCCCTACGGGTATTTTCGAAGTAATGGTTCGGGGCAGGGCGGGTGGTGGCATGGAGACGGGGGGTGGGAGGGTCTCACCCCAGCAAAAGCAGAAGCGCCCCGACTTTCGTCGGGGCGCTTCCCTGAATCAGCTAACCTATCTGACGTTTACGCTAGGCTAGTAATACCACACCACGTCAGAACGGACCTCGATCCAGAAAGCTTGCGTCGTATCCATGCTCTTCAGGTCGTTGGCCCAGCTCGGAGCCGATGGACTGTAGGCCTTCCAGGTCTTCGTCACGTTGTCGAAAGACCAAATCGACACTACTTGACTCACAATCGGTTCGATAGCCTCAGCCACCGAAGTGTTGCCAGACTTCCAGACAATCTGGTTCCACCCATTCCCGTCTCTGACGTACAGGTACTCTACCGGGTCAACAGGATCCTGACCTGGCTGACCGTTCTGGCTGAAGTCGAGCACATCGATCGTCTGGCCGCCACTGCGCGCGTGCCTCTCGATGATGCCCTCACCAGGATAGCCGTTGGGCCTCATGCTCTGGTCGAGAAGCAGCTTCAGGTAGGCCATGGAACCCTCGCCCGCGTTGAC
>VGOE01000061.1 GCA_016876035.1 Chloroflexota bacterium | reverse complement strand
AGGCCCATGAGCTGTTTTCAGAATCCTGAGAGTGTTGATCGGATCATCTATGGCATTACCAATCACCTTAACTCAACCTGGAAGGAGAAGCCTATCCCTCAATTTACACACTTCTCTTGACACTACCCAGGCTTGACGACAGAGGTTAAACCGAATAAGATAATTCTCTCAGGATCTAGCTGCAGGATAGTAGGCGTGGTAAGGAAGAACGGAACTTATACAGCTTCGAGATTGAGAAATTTCCACCAGCAAAGAGTGCGAGACTTTATGCTGAAGCGAATGCTTCTTGTTGCAGCGGTTGTATTGGTTGCCTTCGTCAGTGCTTGTGCCGAACCAGTGCCTTTGGGAGGCGGCGCCAAGAGCCTGATAGATCAGGTCAAGAGGCTGCCCAAAGAGTCGACCGGCTTCACTTTCTGGGATATTGCCCAGCTTGGGGCAAAAGCGGAAGTCTACGGTATTTGGCAAGAATGGGAGAGACAGGAGAGCGACTGGCTGAAGGATACGGCCGGCATAAGAACTGGTGAAGTAAAGCTTTTTGTGCAAGCGTCTATTCCCGATCTGGGGATAGTGACAATTGTCAGTGGAGATTTCGATGGTGGTGATGTAGAGAAGCAACTAATAGAGAACGGATACACCCTGGGTAAGTATCTCGGGGTTCGCAAGCTAACAAAAGCACAGGATGGGGGGCAGCTAGCTGTAGCTTTATACAGGAAGAGCATAATAGTGGGCAGCGAGGAATTGGTGGGCCGATGCATCGACGTGGTCAAGAAGAAGGACAGCCACTCGCTGTACCAGGATCCCTACATCAGGAAAATCGTTGACCGATTACCCGGTGGAGTAATGACCGGCGTGGAAAGAAACGAGGACCTGTATGACCGCCTTATTGCCTTGGGGATGTCTGTACAGATAAGAAACAAGGAGACACTAAAGGTGAAAGCTGTCTATGAATTCGAGGTAGCTAACGCTGCTAAACACGAGCGGACACTGGTTAAGGTCAGAGACGACCTAACCAAACCTGGCGTGCCGATCATAAAGGGGGAGTGCTTCGACCCTGAGGCTAAGCCTAAGAACGAGTTCATAGAGGGCACGGCCTTGATGCGTATCACCAGTTTTTCTTACTTCAACTTGTCCGAATGACGAGAGTACAATGATTGGGTAACTTACTCGGTAGAATCCGTGCCTCCCGAGTAAGCTACCTCTCGACCTTATCCACAACCAGCACTTCTAGCCACCGCCTACCCACTGTCCCTATTGCCTAGCCCCTACTACACCAGATAACCCTGCTGTACTCAGCGCTCAATGCCCTTCCGGGCAACGACGCCCTTGTCATGATAGTGCTTCACCTCTGCCATCTCCGTTACCAGGTCTGCTGCGGCGATGACCTCCGGGGGAGCATACCGCCCAGTGAAGACCACCTCCACACCCTCCGGCTTGGAGTGTATTGTGTCCAGCATCTCTGCCAGTGTTATCAGGCCAAAATAGTGAGCCGTGTTAATCTCGTCGAAGACTATGATGTCGTACTCACCGGAAAGCATAGCCCTTTCTGCCTTGGCCAGGCCTTCCTTCGCCATTCGCACATCCTCTTCGTTGGGAGGTTTCTGAACATGCACGAAGCCGCTCCTGCCATATTGTTCGATAACAATATAGGGGGACACCATCTTGGCTGCCACCAGCTCTCCATAATCCTGCCCTTTCATGAACTGCCCGATATACGTCTTCAACCCATGTCCCATGGCCCGAAACGCCAGACCAAGAGCAGCCGTGGTCTTCCCTTTGCAGTTTCCCGTGTAAACCTGCACGTAGCCCTTACCCAAAGGGCCAGACTCCTTTGCTTTCATGGCTATCCTCCCTGTGCTGGATATGCTCTATTTTAGCCAGATGGACAGCAGTTTGAATAGCCTCACTTTCCCTGTCCCTTCCTGCCAGCCAGATTTCTGCTGCCGTTAGCGGTGATTAAAGTAGCTGGCAAGCTGTTCACTGGATGAGGAGTAACACAAACCTCAGCGCCATATGCCTGTCTCACATTCTGCTCGGTAATGACCTCCCTCGGCAAGCCCTCAGCGTAAATTCTTCCATCGCTGATCATGATTATGCGGTCGCAGTATTGAGCAGCGAGGTTCAGGTCGTGAAGAGCTATTAGGGCCGTTAAACCCTGCTGAGCGCAAAGGTTACTGATAAGATCAAGGGTTTCAACCTGGTAGTTGATATCCAGGTGTGCCGTAGGCTCGTCCAAAAGGACTATCCTGGGCTCCTGGGTTAAGGCGCGGGCTATGACCAACCGCTGCCTCTCTCCCCCCGAAAGTTCCCCTATGCGACGCTCAGACAGGTGCGAGGTCTGAGTCACTTCCATAGCATGCAGGGCAATGGAAACATCTCTATGGCTCTCATACCTGAGAAACCCCAGATGGGGCGTCCGCCCCATGAGCACTACCTCTAGGGCAGTGAAAGCCTCAGGCAAAACCGGGGTTTGGGGGACTACAGCAATAAGCTTGGCAATCTCGCTGGGGCTGATTCGGGTAACATCGCGCCCTTCAAGAAGAATGTGCCCTGAGCGGGGGGGCAGTAGCCGGGTGATAGCCTTGATCAGAGTGGATTTCCCACAGCCGTTGGGTCCCACGACTCCCAGGGTTTCACCCTGCTGTGTCTCAAAGCTTATGTTCTGCAAAACAACCCTTGTCCCGTAGGCCAGGGTGACATCACGTAGCTGTAACTTGCTCATTTTTCTCCCTCCCACTCCTGGATTAGAAAACTGCTCTTCTTCTCTGTCTCAGCAGGTACAGAAAGAAAGGCGCACCGAAGAAGGCGGTGATTATTCCCAGAGGTATCTCTTGCGGGGACAACGCTGTCCGCGCCAGAAGGTCAGCCAGGACGAGAAAGATGGCACCGGCGGCAGTGCACAGGGGCAGCAGGAAACGGTAGTCCGGGCCCCATACCAGGCGCACCGCGTGGGGTATGATGATGCCGACGAAGCCAATTATGCCTCCGAAGCAAACGGCGGCAGCAGTAATCAGGGTGGCCGCCAGAAGCAGAATGCGCTTCGTCCGCTCCACATTGATGCCAAGCTGCTGGGCTTGTTCTTCGTCTAACTGCATCACGTTCAGATGCTGACCATAAAGCCAGATAGCGAACACCCCCAGGGTTACCAGCGGGAGCATAACTTCCACCTGGATCCACTTCGGGGAAGAAAACCCTCCCAGCAGCCAGGAATATATTCCGTGTAGTGAATCCCCGGAGGTGAGAGCCAGGTAGGCAGTGATAGCTGACAGGAAGGCACCTAAAGCCACACCAGCCAATAGGAGGGTGGTCATGGGCAAGGTCCTGCCCACTCGTCCCAGATAATAGACGAAGAACGCCGCCCCCAGCCCACCCATGAAGGCCAGCATGGGGATGAGCCCCAATCCCCATCCGCTCCACCCAAGGTTCAATACGAAGCCCACAACTGCTCCCAGGCCTGCGCCCTGAGCCACACCCAGGAGATAAGGGTCGGCCAGGGGATTGCGAAACAGCCCCTGATAAGTGGCTCCTGCCACCGATAGGGCTGCTCCCGCCAAGGCTGCCAGGAGCACCCGAGGCAGGCGTATGTCTATAATCGCGGTCTCCACCGGGCCCGGCCAGGTCTGGGAGATGGAGACAAAGGGGAGCTTTGATACTAGGATCTTGGCGGTGGTGGAAAAGGGTATTTCTGTGCTGCCTATGCTGACCGCCAGCATAACCGCCAGCATAACCAGCACTGCCAGCGCTATCAAAGCATATACCCGGCCCCGCCACCGCAGAAGGTGAGATGAGGCGAATCCGGCAGAGTATCCGTCACTCTTGGCTGGACTGGACAATGTGACTCTTGAAAGTCCCTTCGTATTCAATCAAGGGGGGCCGAAAATCTCCGGATGAATTACTCGGGCATAGATTTCCAGGGCCTCCACTATCCTCGGCCCGTACCGCGATGCCAGGTCAGCATCGATGAGGTATATCCTCTTGCCGTTCGGATTTGTGTAGGCGTCGGTGGTTTTGAAAGGGGAACCGCTGGCGATGACATAGGCGTAGGATTGGTTCGCAGCATCCCCGTGACCGGTGAACACGGTGATCACCTCGGGGTTTCTGGTCACTGCCGTTTCGAGATCAACCTGAACGTCTCCGCTGACACCGTGGAATATGTTCACTCCACCAGCGATCTCAATCAGGGCGTCAACGAAACTGCCCTTCCCTACTGTCCACAGAGGATCATGCCAGGTGACGTGAAGTACACGCGGTTTCTGATTGCCTGATAGTCCGGCCGTTTGCTGAGCTACGTAGTCGATCCGGCTCTGCATATCCGCCACCAACTCTTCGGCCTTTTCTTCCTTTCCGGTGAGCTTGCCTACCATGGAGATATCAGTGAGGATATCATTCAGAGTTTGTGGATTCACGGTGATGACCTTTAGGCCCTTCTCTCCCAACCAGGCGGTGTCTCCCGTCAGGTTGTGTATATCGGCGGCCAATACCACATCAGGGTTTAGCACGACTATCTTCTCTTTGTTCGGATCCCAGAAACCTCCCACGCTTTCCACCGAAGCAGCCTCAGGCGGATAGTTACAGTAATCGGTCCTGCCTATGAGCTTATTTCCTGCACCAAGGGCAAATACTATCTCCGTGTTAGCAGGTGCCAGGCTGATGATGCTATCGACAGGCCCATCAAAGCTAAAGGTCTTTCCTAAGTCATCGGTTACGGTAAAGCCAGTCGCTGAATTTGATTTCGGTGGAGAGTTCGATCCCCCGCAGGCACTGGCCGCAATGAGGGCCACAGCAACCAGTAGGGACAACGCCAGCAGTACTGTCCTGGGAAACCTCCTTGCCAGGCGCCTGCACACGGGACGTTTTATAGCTACATTCTCTCTGGGCTGAGCGTTCACAGTCTCTCCTTTCTCATTGTGTACAAGTACACTTGATTAAATTCAACTGCACTTGATTTTAGCATTACTGGCTCACGCTGTCAACCATGGTCAGAAGGGGGCTGGGTGTCAGCTCGCAGGAGTGAAACCCTTCGTAGCAGTTCGTGCCTACGGTTCCATGGACGCGTGTTATCGCTGTGAGGAGAAGAATGAAAAGGGTGGGTAACGTTCTTCAGGAGGAAGGACGCCACACACCCTGGCGAGTTGGTTCGAAAGACAACTCACCACCAGCGCTGGTTGTGCTCCAAGCGCCGAACAGTGGGGGGTCACTGTTTCTTCAAAGGCCCCAGTTCTTTTATGGTATTGGTGAAATCTGCAACAACCTGCCCAAATCTCACGCCTTCAGATGCCGAAACCCACTCTAATCTGAGCCTCTCCGGTTCGATCCCGAAATCTTGAAGCAGCTTCTTGGTCAGCGCGATTCTCCTCATCGCTTTGTAATTCCCCTCTATGTAGTGGCAATCGCCCGGATGGCATCCTCCGATGAACACTCCGTCCACGCCTTTCGAAAAAGCCTTCAGGATGAAAGTGGGATCGACCCTGCCGCTGCACATTACCCTTATCATCTTTATATTGGGCGGGTATTGGATTCTAGAGGTGCCCGCCAGGTCCGCACCTGCATACGTACACCAGTTACAAGCAAAGCCCAGTATCAGAGGCTCAAAATTATTTCCCTTCATTGGCACACCTCTTTCCGGCATCATGCTACCAAGGCTTCTATTTGAGCTAAAATCTGAGCGTCTTTGAAGTGATTCATGGAGATGGCCCCAGATGGGCAGGCAGCTCCACAAGTCCCGCAACCTTTGCATAGCGCCGCAATAGCATTGGCCACCCTCTTGCCATTCTCGGTCTTCATCTCTGTAGCGCTATAGGGACAGAGCGCGACGCAGATACCACACCCTCCGCAGATGTCCACATTGACAGAGGAGGTTATGGCTTCAGGCTTAACGTAGCCCATTCTCATGGGTATGGCCGCCTTCGAGGCGCTACCGTAGGCTTGTGAGACAGCCTCGGTTATCTCCACAGGCCACTTTGCGGAGCCACAAATGAAGATGCCGTCCGTGGCAAATTCCACCGGGCGCAATTTGAGGTGCGCCTCGAGGAAGAAGCCTTCTTGACTCAGGGGAACCTTCAGCATCTTGGAAAGTCCCTCATTATCACTGCGGGGGACAAGGGGTGTGGTTAATACCACTGTATCACAAGGAATCTCTATTTCCTTCTTCCTCAGTTGGTGGTATACCTTCACTTCCTGAACACGACCATCTCCAATGACCTGTGGCGGCCTTTCCAGGCTGTATCTGATGAATCTCACCCCTGCTTCCATGGCTTTCCGATAATATTCCTCAAATTCTACCCCGTAGGTCATCAAGTCGCGGTGAAGCACCCAGACCTTGGCGGTTGGGTTTTTCTCTTTGAGCAGGACAGCGTTCTTGATGGCGGTCAGGCAGCAAAAGCGACTACAATAAGTTCTCTCCGGCACCCGAGCGCCCACGCAGTTGATTATGACGATGTTCTTGGCATCAACGGTGCCCTTTTTCAGGCGCTCTTCCAGCTCCAGTTGGGTAAGGACACCAGCCATCTTCCCGTAGCCGTATTGGCCTACGGGTTTGAATTCCTCAGCCCCGATGGCCACTATGATTGTCCCAACAGTAACCTTGTGCTCCTTCCCACTCTGGTCCAGAGTGACATCAAAGTTACCTACAAACCCTGCTACCTCCTTAAGCTTTGTGGACAGGTAGACTTTAATGCGGTTATGATCCTTCACCTGCTTCACTACGGGGTCGATCAACTCCTTCGCCTCCATGTCGGAGGTGAATAGTTTGTGAAGGCTTGCCACCATGCCGCCAAGCTCTGCTTCCTTTTCCACCAGATGAACCTCGAAACCCTGGTTGGCCAGATTCAAGGCGGCGCTCATTCCAGCTACCCCACCACCAATCACCAGCGATGACGGGACTACCTTGCTCTCTATCTCTTCTAGTGGCTCAAGCAACCGTGCCTTGGCAACTCCCATTCTGATAAGGGTCTTGGCTTTTTCGGTAGCTTCCTGTCGGCGGGTCATATGTACCCAGGAACACTGGTCTCTTATGTTTACAAACTCGAACAGATACTTGTTCAGACCGACTTCTTCGCAAGCAGACCTGAACAATGGCTCGTGCGTTCTAGGTGTACAGGAGGCCACTATAACCCGGTTCAGATTGAGTTCCTGAATCTTCTTCTTGATCGACGAGACCCCTTCTTCGGAACAGGTGTACAGGTTATGCTCAGCATGCACTACATTCGGCAGTTGCTTCACATACTCCGTTACCTGGGGAACATCCACGTATCCCCCGATATTTATGCCACAGTGACACACGAAAACGCCAATACGGGCATCAGACATGCTTAGACACCTCCTGCTATGACCTCAGCCGCCCTAGCCGCTGTCCCTGAGGCCTGGGCTACTGAGTCAGGAATATCCCGTGGGCTGTGGACATAGCCACAGGCAAGGACACCAGGTCTAGTGGTATCCAATGGTCGCCACAGCTTATCTGGAATCTCCACGAAGCTATGTTCATCCAACTTTATGCCCAATATGCCTGCCAACTCCCTGATGCCACGGGATGGAATTAACGCCTGGCAGAGGATTACCATCTCTGTCTCAAAGGTCTTCGTTTCTCCCGTAATGGTATCCTCGTACCAGATAATGGGGTTGCCATTTGAGTTGGCATCAATCTTCCCCGGGCGGCCTCTGATATACGTCACGTTGTACTCTTTGGTAGCTCTATCCACATATTCCTGGAATCGCTTGCCCACCGCTCTTAAATCCATATAGAAGATCGTGGACTTTGTCCCCGGGTGATGTTCGTATGCCAGTATTGCCTCTTTGGTGGCGTGCATGCAGCATACGCTGGAGCAATAGGGATTATTCTTGAAATCGCGAGAGCCGACACACTGAATAAAGGCTATGTTGGTGGGAATCTTGCCATCCGTCGCCCGCCTGAGCACGCCAGCAGTAGGGCCAGAGGCCGACGTCAATCTCTCATATTCCATGGCCGTGATGACGTTTGGTATCCTTCCATACCCGTATTCAGTCAGCCCTGAAACATCGTACAGGTCCAGGCCAATTGCCAGAACAATGGCGCCAACATTCAGGTCAAGGTACTGTTCTTTCATCTCGTGATTGATAGCCTTAGCCTGGCAGGCCTTTTCACACTCGCGACACCACGAGCAGATACCACAATCCAAGCACCTCTTTGCCTCTTCGACTGCCATCTCCTGGCTGAGGCCGAGGTTCACTTCTGTGAAGCCGTGTGCCCTTTTCTTCAGGGGAACGGTAGGCATCGCTACTCGGTTCTTCCTCTCGGAATCCTTTGTGTCTATGTCCTCGATCTTCACAGTGGGTAGTGGCTCTTCTTCAGGTGGGAGGGGCACCCCACGCAAGTAACAGTCGATGGAAAGAGCAGCCCTCTTTCCCGCAGCTATGGCCTCAACTACCGTAGCCGGTCCGCTTACGACGTCTCCACCGGCAAACACTCCAGGTACATTGGTAGCCAGGCTGATGGGATCAACCTCAAAGGTCCCCCTGCGCGACACCTGGAATTGGCTCTTCTTAGGCAGGAAGGCAAGGTCAGAGGTCTGGCCGATAGCAGGGATAATCATGTCTGCGTCGATCACGAATTCCGACCCCTTAACAGGAACGGGGCGTCTCCTGCCGCTCGCATCAGGCTCTCCCAATTCCATCCGGATACATTCCATACCGGCTACCTTTCCGTTCTTCCCCAGGATCTTAACTGGGGCAGCCAGATAATGAATCTTGATGCCTTCGTGTTCGGCTTCTTCGATCTCCTCCTCGCTGGCCGGCATCTCCTCCCTTGATCTGCGATAGACGATGAATACTTCTTTGGCACCAAGTCGGTGAGCTGTTCTCGCGGCATCGATGGCTACATTTCCACCGCCAACTATAGCCACGTGCTTTCCTACTTTAACCTCCTCTCCTAAGTTGACATCCCTCAGGAAGGAGATACCATGATAGACACCCTCTAGTTCTTCGCCAGGAACGTCCAATTTCATACTGGCTTGGGCTCCCACGCCAATGAAAGTCGCTTTATAGCCCTGCTCCCAGAGGTCGTCTATAGTCAAGCCATCTTTGCCTACAGGACTATTCAGCTTTATTTCAACGCCGAGTTTCTGAATGCCAGCGATCTCAGTTTGCAATGCCTTCTTAGGCAGACGATACTCAGGGATACCCCAAGAGAGCATCCCGCCCGGCTGAGGCATGGCCTCGAAGACGGTCACACCATAGCCCATCTTGACCAAGTCAGAGGCAACCGTTAGACCTGCCGGACCTGACCCAATGACAGCGATCTTTTCCTCTTTAGTTCGAGGTACGGGAGTTACGTCTTCTGTACCCATGCTCACTTCATAGTCTGCCACGAAGCGCTTCAGGGCAGCGATAGCGATGGGTTGATCTAGCTTCCCACGGTTGCACTCGGTTTCGCAAGGGTGAGTACACACCCTACCACAGACTGCTGGCAGAGGGTTCCTCCGCCTGACAAGTTCGAGTGCCTCTTTGAACTTGCCCTGGGAGATCAGGGCAACATAGCCCTGGGCATCCACTCCTGCTGGACACGCTGCTTTGCACGGAGGCGTGCCTCTCTTAGCGATGACATAGAGATTGGGGATCGCTTGGGCGAAGGGCTTGTAGATAGCCTTTCTTGTGCCCTTGCCCTCCTCAAACTCGCTTTTCACCACCACCGGGCATTTCTCAGCACACTCCCCGCAACCAGTACACTTGGTCTCATCGATGTATCTTGACTTTCTAAGGACTTTGACCTGGAAATTGCCCAGTTGACCATTGACTTCGGCAATTTCTGAGTAGCTTAGCACCTTTACGTTTTTGTGCCTGTAGCACTCGATCATCTTAGGGGCAAGAATGCACATGGCACAGTCATTGGTTGGAAAGGTCTTGTCCAGTTGAGCCATTCTTCCGCCGATACTGGGTGATTTCTCCACCAGGTACACCTGAAAGCCCATGTTGGCTAGATCAATGGAGGCCTGGATGCCAGCTATACCACCACCAACTATCAAGACCGAATCATTCACTGCTCTTACCTCCTAAGGCCTGTGCCACCAAACTCACCAAGTCCACTACCTCAATTTCAACATCTGGGCCCTTCACCTCTCCCTTGTTTACCATGGCACATCTAAAATGAATTTGGCATTTGGGGCAGCAAGTTATGATAGACTCGGCGCCGGTGGCTTTTGCCTGAAGCAATCGCTCAACCCTTATCTGCTTTGAGCATGAGTCGCAGTTAGTGAAAGCGCTGGTGCCGCAGCAAAGGGATTCCGCCCTGTTATCTTTCATTTCGACCAATTCTATACCTGGAATGGACTCGATCACTCTACGTGGCGGCTCATAGATTCCCAGGTGTCTTCCCAGCCTACAGGGATCGTGGTAAGTCAGCTTCTTCTTGATCTCTTTGAAACTCAGTTCACCTTTCTCTATCTTTTCAGACAAGAATTCGCTGATATGCTGCAACTCGCAGTCTATTTTGACGTAATTCGGATAATCCTTCTTGAATGTCCGGTAACACTCGGCACAGGAAAAGATTATCTTCTTCACACCAGCCTCTTTTATGGCGGCAGCATTAAGTTCGGCCAGCCTTCTGAAGTTCTCTGTGTCCCCGGTCCAGAGCAGATCGTGACCACAGCACCTCTCATTTGGAAGCACCTTGGGCGCTATCCCCAGGGAATTGAGAATCTTCAGGCTATCTCTTGCCACGTCCAAACTCTTGACCCCAGTATCTTCGAAAATGGGGTCAAAGTAGGGGGCGCAACCTACAAAGTACAGGACATTGCTTTGGTCTGAGGTACGGTGTCCATTGGATAGCCACTCCAGTCTTTTCTGCTTGAGGTTGGGGCTTGCCATAAGCCGCATCAGAGACTGTAGAACACCGGAATGCGCGCAGTCCCCCTGCTGTCCATCTTTTGCTGCCAGGGCTCTCGATTTCTGCATAAATAGGGGATAATCGACATCGGCAGGGCACTTCGGAGAACAAGCATAGCACGTTAAGCAAGAAAAAAGCTGCCGATTATGAACCAGATCATCTTCAAGACCTAGCAGTGCATCTTCAACCATAACCCGGGGCGAGTAAGCCGGATTATATCTGGAGACCGGACACAACCCTGAACATTTGCCACACTCCAGACAGTAGTAGGCCTTGGTTTCTTTGACAGCATCCTCTAAGGTCAAGCCCTGACCTCCTTTCTCAAAGGCGAAGGTCCCAGTTGCTTCAATTGACCTACAAGCTCTTTGATTGTTTCTGCGAACTTACCTCCCTCAGCAGTTGAAATCCACTCTAGCCTCAGCCGCTCATCCCCTAACCCGAGTGTGTGTATCAGGCTTTTGAGCTTCCCTATCCTCTCCTCTGCCTTGATGTTCCCCGAAATATAATGGCAGTCCCCGATATGGCAGCCAGCGATCAAGACCCCATCGAACCCCTTCTCAAAGGACTTGAGGACAAATATCGGATCCACCATCCCGCTACACATCACCCTTATCAGGCGCACATTAGGAGGGTAGCTGACGCGTGATGTGCCAGCCAGATCAGCCGCTGCGTAAGAGCACCAGTTACAGGTAAAAGCAACAATCTGAGGTTCAAATTCAGCTTCAGCCATTACTTTACACCTCTATCAAAGCCTCAACCTCGGCCAGTATTTGGTCCCGAGTAAAGTGCTTGACGGAAATAGCCCCTGTGGGACAAAAAACGGCACAAGCCCCGCAACCCTTGCACAAGGCCTCATTTATGGTTGACACCGGTAGCTGCCCGTTCTTCCTGGAAACCTTAGGAGCGTGAAACTCGCATAGCTCTTCACATCGCCCACAGCCCTGGCACAGGGCCTCGTTCACTGTGGCTACAGATGCTTCAAGGATAACCTTCCCTTTGCTTATCACAGCCAGCGCCCTGGCTGCTGCTGCTGAGGCCTGGGCTACAGTATCAGGAATATCCTTAGGGGCCTGGCAACAGCCAGCGATGAAGACACCATCCGTGGGGGTAGCCACTGGATCAAGCTTGACATGGCGCTCCAGGAAGAAGCCATCTGCCCGGCGACTAATGTTAAACATCCGGGCAACCCGCTCTGCATCTGCACGCGCCTCCAGGGCTACGCACAGGATAACCATATCTACCGGAACCCGCATCAGGCTTGCCAGTAAGGTGTCCTCACACTGGACAATCAGTTTCCCCTTCTCCTCATCGCTTATGGCGCGGTCGGTAACCCTGGCCACTTTCCCTCTTATGAAATTGACCCCCTCTTCGCAAAGACGCTTGTAGAACTCCTCATAGCCCTCTCCGAAGCAACGCATATCAATGTACATCTGATAAACATCAGCATCAGGTATTTTCTCCTTTATCAGATGGGAGAACTTGAGGCCATACATGCAGCACACTCGGGAGCAGTATTCATGGTAGTTCTTGTCACGGCTACCGACACAGTGTATGATGGCCACACTTTTTGGCTGTCGCCCATCCTTAAGCCGAATCTCGCCACCTGTCGGGCCAGTGGCGCTGGACATCCTCTCAAACTCAAGGCCAGTGATGACGTTGTCATATTTCCCATAGCCGTATTGAGCGATGGCGCTGGGGTTAAAGACATCATACCCAGTAGTCAGAATAATCGAGCCCACCCCTACCTCGACTATTTGGTCAACTTGTTCAAAATTGATGGCCTTGATGTCACAGAACTTCTCACAGGCACGGCAGGTGCCTTTCAGGAAATAGGCACAGTGCTCCTTATCGATCACTGGGATATTAGGCACGGCCTGAGGAAACGGGGTATAGATGGCTTTTCTCTTGCCCAAGCCGGCATTATACTCGCTGTCTACCTTCCAGGGGCATTTCTCCTGGCACAGGCCACAACCAGTGCACTTGTCCTCATCGACATAGCGCGCCTTCTTCCTGATCTTAACCTTGAAGCTGCCTACAAAGCCCGAGACCTCCTCCACCTCACTGTAGGTCATGAGTTCTATATACGGATGGGAGCCTACCAAGGCCATCTTTGGCGTCAGGATACATTGAGAACAGTCAAGGGTGGGGAAGGTCTTGTCTAGCTGAGTCATATGCCCGCCAATTGAAGGATCCCTCTCTACTAGATAGACTTTGTGCTCAGAATCAGCAATCTCCAGAGCAGCCTGGATGCCGGCAATGCCACCACCCACAATAAGGGTATTAGGGCTGACCGGAGACTCCTTGGTTTCCAGTGGCTCGTGGTAGAAAACCCTCCGCACCGCAGCACGAAGCAAGGCCTCAGCCTTCTTGGTAGCCAACTCCTTATCGCTGTGAACCCAGCTACAATGTTCCCGAATATTGGCCATCTCGAACAGGTAGGGGTTCAAGCCAGCCTGCTGACAGGCGTTTCTGAAGGTGCGCTCATGCATTCTTGGCGAGCAGGAAGCAACAACAACCCTATTAAGTCCCAGTTCTTTAATATCCTTTTTGATAATCTCCTGCCCAGGATCGGAGCACAAAAATTTATACTCACGGGCAACTGCTACCGTGTCCCAACCCTTGGCCGCCTCAACCAGGTGTTCCACATCAACTGTGTTGGCAATATTTATCCCGCAGTGGCAGATGTATACACCAGTTTTTATCTCCATTTCACCCCCCAATCGGGCTAGATCGCCTGTTGAATCAATTCGGAAATATCCTTAATTTCGATAACGTCAGTCTTGTTCATCGACGCCGCGCTGTCCTTGAACATGGTGCAGCAGTAAGGGCACGCCACTGCCAGCACCTCCACCCCCAGATCGAGGGCCTGCTCCAGTCTGAGGTCCGCAAATCTCTCCCCTTTCTTGGTTTCCATCCAAAGCCTCCCAGACCCACCACCACAGCAGATGCTGTCTTCATGATGATCCGGGAGCTCAACCAGCTCCAAGCCAGGGATGCTCGCCAGCACCTTCCTCGGCTCCTCATAGATTCCATTGTGACGCCCTAGATAGCATGGATCGTGGTAAGCCACCTTCTTCTTGAATTCCTTAGCAGGCTTTATCTTGCCCTCATCGATTAGCTTAGCCAAATACTGGGTAGTGTGTACAACGTTGAAATTGCCACCAAAGCCGGGATACTCATTCTTGAAGCTGTGATAGCAATGGGGCGAGGAAACCAGGATATTCTTGACGCCATTCTCACGAAAGGCAGCAATGTTTCTTTCAGCTAGGCTTTGAAATAGGCCCTCGTTTCCTGCTTTGCGAACTGCCTCCCCGCAGCAGCTTTCTTTGACGCCGAGAATACCAAAATCAACCCCTGCTTTCTTTAGGATGCCTACTGTTGCCTGAGCTAATCCTCTGATATTGGCATCGTAACAAGGGACGCAACAGGAGAAATAAAGCAGGTCGTTGTTCCCAGTAAACGTCTTTACGTCCAGGCTCTTCGCCCAATCTGCCCGTTTCTCCGGCGCCTCTCCCAGAGGATTGCCTGTACCAGAAATATTTTTCACCGTGATCCGTAGCGGATCGGGAACCTTGGCCATACCTAATCCCACTATTGATCGCCGCAAGGCTCTCATGATATCTATTATCTCTACACCGCGGGGACACCGTTTCACACAAGCACCACAGGTAACACAGAGCCACAAATCCTCATCTTCAAAATCGATTAAACCCAGCCGTGTCTGGTGGATCATCCTGCGAACCATGAAGCTCCTCACCAGGTTCCAGGGACAAGTACCGCTACAAAGGCCACATTGGTAACATAGCTTGAAGGGATCCCCACCTGCGTCTACTACGACATCTATTGCGTCCTTAAACGGGGTTAATGCTGCCACAGCGACTGATCCTCCTTCCGTGTCCGCTCCTTACCAACGCTATCCAAGAGCCTCAGCACTGGCTGATCGCACTCCCTTCGAACAAAGTGAAACCAACCCCAAACTGACAACAAAAAACAAAGAAGGCAATAATTGGTTACAATTATTGCCTTCCCTAGCTATTCTTTTTGTAAGTCTCTCCCGTCCGCTATACCCCAGAGTCGAATTTCCTAGGGATCTCGCCAACGGACTCGCTTTGTAGGGCATTGTATCAGCCCCCGTCCACTTTCTCTTACCTCCACCTTTAGGGTACTACTCGGCTCGCAGAATGTCAAACCAAAAACAAATCGTCGCATTTACAATCGGTGCCTACAGCCATATAATTGAGGGGATGCAAGAGGATGCCATGCTTCGG
>VGOE01000060.1 GCA_016876035.1 Chloroflexota bacterium | reverse complement strand
CTGAAGTCCTCTTTGTCCGCTATCTGAAGGACATAGGTCACTCCACTGGGATCAGTGACTGCCGACCATTTGAACTCCGGGGTGCTATCCCTGGTCTTAGCTCCATCCTTGGGAGATAGCAAACTGGGAGCCGCTGGGGCCACAGTATCTATGGTAAAGGAGAACACTGTCGACCAGTCGCCCTTATTTGCCGGCGATGCCCCATCCCAGGCTCTAGCCCTCCAGTAGTAGGTGCCATCACTCAGAGCAGAGGTGGTATAGGTGCTCACATCTAGCCCAAAGACGTCTATCTGAATAGGCAAACTGAAATTGGCGTCGGTGTCTATCTGAACCTGATAGCTTACCCCTGACGGGTCGCTCACATCAGACCAGTCCAGTGCCACTGTATTCTTATTCGTTTTGGCGTTGTTGGCCGGGCTAACCAGTGTCGGCACTGGCGGTGCAACAGTATCCACTGTCCAGCTAGCAGTGGAGGCGTTAGCCTCCGCCTGCCAGTGGCCGGCGTCATTCTTGCCAACGACGTAGACCGTATGCAGACCGTCGCCTAACCCGGTTAGTATGATAGCATCAGGCCCTGCGGCGATCTCAGGACTCCAGGCCCCCGCATCCAGCTTGTATTTGAAACTCACTACTTCCTGGCCATACTCATCTTGCCCGCCGACATCAATAAAAGCGTGTTTGTAACTCACTATCCCCGTGGGCTGGCCAGACAGAGTCGCTACCGGCTCCGGAGTAGCCACCGTCCAGCTAGCAGTAGTGGCATTAGCCTCAAGCTGCCAGTTGCCGGCGGTATCCCTGCCGATCACATAAAGCGTGTGCGCGCCATCGCTTAAGCCAGACAGGATGATATGGGTGGCCACCGGTGTCTCGGCACTCCAAGTGCCACTATCTAGCTTGTATTTGTAAGCCACCACATCGACTCCGCCAACGGTAATGTCCGCTGTGTTGCGGGGCACCGTGCCAGTAGGCGCATCTATTATGGTAGCTGTGGGTGGCGTAGTGTCTATGATGACAGACCAGGCATCAGTCCAGCCACTATCATTCCCCACCCCATCGATTGCCCCTAACCGCCAGTAGTAAGTGCCATCTGAGAGGGCTTCGCCTTCCGTAAGCGTATAAACGCTCTCCGCAAGCTCTTCCTTAGAGACAACAGGGCTGGAAAAATCGGCATTGTCGTCTATCTGCAGGCTATAGCTCACCCCACTCGGGTCGGTGACATCGCTCCAGTCCAAGGTGGGCGTGGTATCGCTCATCTTCACCCCATTGGCCGGAGACTGTAGCCCTGGCTTCAGTGGAGCGGTGGTATCAATGCTAAAGTTGAAGAATTCTGTCCACCCGGCCGTATTCCCCGCCCCATCGACCGCTTTCACCCGCCAGTAATAAGTCCTATTGGATAGGGCTTCACCTCCCGCAAGAGCATAAGTGCTCCCGGTAAGCCCCCCCTTAGAGACGATGGGGCTGGAGAAACTAGCCTTGCTGTCCACCTCTAGGCTGTAGCTCACCCCGCTCGGGTCGGTGACATCACTCCAGTCCAAGGTGGGCATGGTATCGCTCATCTTCGCCCCATTGGCCGGATACACCAGTGATGGTTTCGAGGGAGGTGTAGTATCCAAGGCAAGACAAAGACTTTGTATGCCCTTGCACATATCCATCCCTTCGGAGAATGGCTCCATGCTGGCGCCATCGTATCTCCAAACCACGCCCGTCCCCCCAGCTTGCTGGTAATAGCCAGCCTCGCCACCTGTTCCAAGATACAGATAGGGGCCGTCCGCCACCATGGAAAGGATGCCCGCATATTTTGAGACCTCAGGCCCCCACCACACCAGCTCCGGAACCGTTGGGTTTTCAGCGGCGGCATCAAATCTGTAGAGCCTTCCCTCCTGGGGGCCACCGCCAGTCCAATCGGTGCCGGCGTATAGATAGCCACCAAACTCCTCTATATCCCAAATGTTTCTCGCACCATCGCCATTGATGTAGTTGCTGAAGGTGCTCCAGTCTGTCCCATTGTTGGAGCCATAGATGTTGCCATGCCAGGCGCTGGCATAGAGCTTGTCCGCATAGGACCCAAAATCCCATATACAGATACCATCTGCCTTCATCACCAACTGTGGGGCACCTGTCCCATCCCATCTCCAGATGATGTCGAACTTGTACTCACTTATGCCCACAAAGAGGGCGCCTCCCCAAACGTACAGGCTTCTGACACCGACGTACCAGTCGTCCTGCCAAACCACTTTCCAGTTGCCGGGCCCATCGTATCTGTAGAGCTTTGCCCCAGCCCACGATGTTCCGGCATAAAGATCCCCCTTGAACACCGCCAGCGCTGAAACCTGCTCGCCTGATTCGAAGTATCCCACCTCTGTCCAGTTGCTGCCGCCGTCATAACGGTATACTGAGGAACCTGGCTTGTCTGGATTGCCCGGATTCATCGTCCCGGCATAAAGCCGCCCTTCATATTCCGCCAGGTCTAGCACAGCATCACCCAGATTCGATCCGATGACCTCCCAGCCCGAATTGTCATCCAGGTACCTCCGGTAAACATTGCCTGGGTAAGAACTGCCAGCGTACAGGGCGGTGCGCGTATCGATGTATTGATTGTCGTACTCCCCGGTAACAACGGCAGTCAACGTTGCCGCCTCAAGGCTGTTGTTTGCTGCCCCGTAGACCATCACCATCCGGTAAGGAGTGTCCTCAGTCCTTGCAGCGCTGACCCAGCCCGCAGCGGGAGGTGTCAGTATAACGCACACTGAGACCAGCAATGCCACCACCATCAGCCCTGATAGGAACCTGGTTGTAGCTTTCACTTTCTGCCCGTATCAGCCCTCTCAGAAGCAAAAGAGAACCCAGGGTTTACCTGGGTTCTCCTAATCGCAATGCCCGCCACTGTGACCATCGAACCAGCATATCACATTACCGTTGCAGTATCACCCCGATGGCCGCCTCACCATCATTTTTCAGCCCCCCCTCCAATCTACACACGAAACCAGAGCAGTGCACCCGTGTGTTTCTCCTGCTGGCTGCGGTCCTCAACGTGGCAGCCCTGTTTCCTTTTCGATAGTGCGAAAACAGTAAGGATCATTATGCAATCTCTCTGTAGTCGTATACGACATAGCGCTGCACCCGCCTTTGCATTTAGCCCCGTGTTTGCAATCTCTGCAATTCGGCCCAAGCTTTGTGGCATCGAATTTCCTGTTATATGCAAAACTATTTGGATTTCCCCAGATTTCTCTCAGGCTCTTATCCCTTATACTTCCTTCTATGAACCTGTCGTTCCCCATGGCCAGGCAACCTACCACACTACCATCGCTCGTTATTCCTATGGCGCTTATCCCTGCTCGGCAGCCCTTCCACTCACCATCAGGTAAGAATTTGGAATAGTATCCATAGCAATCAGCGCCAACAAGCGGCAGGTCTTCAAAACGGTGGCTCGTTCTTTCCTTGGCTATGAATAGCGCCGTGGCGTAGAATTCCTCTTTTGATAACATCTGCTCTTTGCTGAAGTTGCCAAAGGGCATGGCCACCTGCATCTGCCAGTTCACCCCCTTCTTCAAAAGCAACCCCTTCATCTCCGGCAAATCCTTGAAGTTAATCTTGCTCACAGTTGTAATTGCAGTTGTTTGTATACCCCTTCCTCTGAGTGATTCGATGGCCGCAACGGCTTTCTTGAAATTTCCCTTTCCTCTTATCACTTCGTGGCTTTCTTCCACCCCATCCAGGCTGATCCCGATAACCTTTGGCCTGAGCCAAGCGATCTTGTTTATGTATTGGTCCATGACTGTGCCATTAGACACAAAATTAAGGTTCATCCCTAAAGCTTTGATGCACTGAGCTACGGAAAGCCAATCTTCCCTCAAGAACGGCTCCCCGCCCATTAAACAAACGTCTTCACAACCCAGCTCAGCCAGCTCTTCACAGAGCTTGAAGCACTCTTTTGTGGTGAGTTCGTCAGGTCTCGGAATCCCCGCCGACGAACCACAGTGAGAGCACCTCAAGTTACACCTTAAGGTGAATTCCCATACTGCGCACTGAACTTGATACCCCGCCATCAGGCTATATCTCCGCCTGGAGAAGACATTGTACAGGGCCGAGCCGCCATGGTGGCCCCCAGCCTTGTATGCTGCCGCAAACCCGATAGCCGACAGTATAGTTGTCGACACGATGAATATAAACGACTTGAATCCCCCCTTCCTCTCTTCTGGCCCTGTAACCAGGGCTAAACCTGGTCCAGCATAGGGGTAACCCCCACCGCCACTTCCCCCAGCCGCGTAGCCCAGCCCTGTGAAACAGGCAACGATTATGGCACCAAGGACAGGATAAAACAGTCTTGCCTTCAGTCTTTGTCTTCGTATGCGGGCCCTATCCTTCTTTGAAATACCCAGCTCCTCTCCTGCGTCTTCCAGCTTCTTATTGGCCATTTTCGTACCTCTTCCCAACCGGGATGCTTGCCCAAAAGCCGGGCGTGCCGGCACTATCTCTGCCTGGAGAAAGCACTATACAACATGGCCACATGGTGCACAGAGTGCTGCCCAGCTTTGTACGCTGCCATAGCCGCCGCTATGGCACCACCTACTGTCAACAGGACTGTGACCAGGACAAACATCTCCTTTTTTCTTTTTGGCCCTGGGGTAAGAGCAAGACCCATAGCAGCATAAGGATAACCACCGCCGTGAAAAAGATTGGCCCTACCAGCGAAAAAACCTATTAGAGCCGAACACCCGATGAAGATTGCTCCGATGGCAGGATACAACAACTTCCTCTTGATTCTCTGTCTTCGTAATTTAGCTAAATCTTTTTCTGAAACACCCAATTCATTTCCCGCTTGTTGAAGCTTCTTATTGACCATCTTCACACCTCCTCCCAAATCACGATGCTTTCCCGAGAATCGAGATATGTCTTTTCTCCATATGAGGTCTGCGTCTTTGCCAGGGTCTCACACCACCTGCCAGTCTTCCGGCACAGGCTCCCTCGGCACCGAATCCCTTCTGCCTTCCTGCACATGTTCTAGCTCCATCCTCAGACTTCTTTTGCCTTCCCCGCTTCTCGCCAGTCTTAGCGCTTTTTCGTAGTTCTCTGCTATTTCGTAGTCTTCCTTTCCCAGAATGCAGCCCATCCTCGCCATATTCCAGTAACAAAGGCAATAGCCAGAGTTCATCCTGGAAGATTCCACGAAACAATTCAACGCCTCTGAGAACTGATCGTTATAAAAGTATCTTACACCTTGATTGAAAGATCTTCTAGCCTCCAGCGAAACCAGATGAAAGTCAAAAACCGGGATATCAGTCGGTTCCAGGCCGGTTATGTATTCCAACCTTTCCTTGTATTCGGTGCGGCTATTCAAAACATCTAACACCAGAGACTCGAGCCGGGCGACGAAGTCCGTGGGTTCCTTCGCTAATCGTTTGATGTTCTTCTTGCTCTTTATCCATAGAGAGAAGATCTTCTTGTGGAATTGGATTTCGGCCAGCCAATTCAGGAGATCGATTTTGGCTCTCGCTTCTGGCTCTTGCGCCACGCCGAAGGCCATGCACTCTTCCAGAAAGGCCAAGGGAACATATGGATGACACATAGCTGTCTTGGAGATTATTTGATTTATGCATCTCTCCTTGTTTCCCTTCGACTCTGCATAAGTGGCGAATATTTTGCTCAGCCAGCCTTCCAGGGGAATCAATACATAAGAATCATCGACTTTGAGTCTGCTTGTTAGCCTTTTTCTGAAGCAGGCAAAAAGTTGTTTCTCTCCATAGTTTTCGGGTTTTCTGCATATTGTCCTTATTCCATGCTCATATCCATGTGTCCTCGGCTTTTCCCTCCGGACCTTTTCAAAACCGATTTCCCCCAATAGGCCCTTTAACAAGTCAAACGTAAATCCTGTTTTATGTCGCATTCCTGGGCTATCTATTCCATAGACCCATTGCAACGTCGTTTGTTGAGTCTTGAGGTCACTGAAGATGAGCTTCTTGGAAGTCTTCTCCAGATCAGGCGTCTCCAATGTCAGGGTTCCTTTAGGCCTCAGAACAATAAACCACTCGCTGAGAAGATACTTAGAATGAACGTAATCAAAATGCTCTATTACTTGAGAAGCTTCTATCAACTCGACACTGTTTGGCTTAGCAGGCAAGTGACCGAGATCGCAAAGGCTGTCCGCTACACTGCTATCATACCGGTCGATGTTAATGTAACCCGGCTTATAGGCAGACCCACAACCCAAGTTGAGTTTTATTTCCATATTCGTGGTACACCTGAGCTACTCAACACCTGCGGATTCTCCGTTGCGTGCTGACCAACAAAAGCAGGTAAGCAAATTAGAATCTGAGGTAACACGAAGTTCATCCACACCCCGCCCAGCATAGTCCTATGAATCCCTGGTGACATTATAGCACACCATCTGCGTCTTGAACTCAGACCTAGTGCCTAATTGCAGAAATCAGCGTTACAAATTGCCTATTCGTGTGTTGGCTCTCGTGCGCGGCCAACGTAACGATAATTGGCGCAACTAAGCACTAGCTTGTTCATGGTGCTGTGATGCCTCCTGTTGCCACACGAATTTGCAACGCACGCGCGCTTGGTGTTAAGATCGTGCCAATCAAAATGGTCAAAGAGCCTCAGCTTCTCCGATTTCGATAGGAAAGCGACTGTTCGCTCTATACAACGCAACGAAAAAGGGGGGAAAACATGACAACGCAGACGATCGCACGGCTTTTCGATCTCACCGGGAAAGGCGCGGTGGTAACCGGTGGCGCCATGGGCATCGGGCAAGCCATTGCCTTCCGGCTGGCGGAGGCGGGGGCGGGGGTAATGGTCACCGACATCGACCTGGATGCTGCCAATGAGACCGCAGAGCAGATCAAGGCCAGTGGCGGCAAAGCGCAGGCCATCCGTGCTGATGCCCGCAGTGCTGCCGACGCCAGGAAGGTATTCCAGGCCACCGTAAAGGCTTACGGCAGCCTTGACATCCTGGTCAACAATGCCGGGGTCTATCCCTTAGTACCCATTCTGGAGATTACTCAAGAAACCTGGGACAGGACACTGGATACCAACCTCAAAGGAGTTTTCTTCTACTCGCAGGCGGCTGCTCAGCAGATGATCAAGGCTGGTCACGGGGGAAAGATCATCATTATATCCTCCATAGATGCTTTTCACCCCCATGGGGAGGTAGCCCACTACAATGCTTCCAAGGGTGGCGTGATCATGTTGACCAAGGCCCTGGCCCTGGAGCTCGCGCCGCATCAGATTCTGGTCAATTCTGTAGCGCCGGGCAGCATCGTCACGCCCGGAACCATTGCTGTCGGAGCGGCCTACGCAGCCAGGGGGAAAGACCCTGAGGAACTCACCGCTCAAATGGCCGGCCGCTTGCCCCTGGGCCGTTCAGGGACGCCAGACGACATTGCCAAGGTGGTGCTCTTTCTGGCCAGTGCGTCTGCGGACTACATGACCGGCAGCGTGATCCTGGTGGACGGGGGCTACTTGCTTTCCTAGGTAGTCACAACCTGCTGGGCGCGAACTTCTGCCACGACAGGGTTGATGGGTGGCCCAAATGAAACGAGAAATGTGGTATAGTTACATTACACTCCCACAGTGGGTTTTCTCAGCGCATCGCCAAGGAGGTGGATGGAAATAGTCAACCAGATACTCTAAAGCAAGGCTTCGATCAGGATTCTCCTGCGTCTAATAATGTTGTCACCGAAGAGGCTAGAATCGCTATCTTGGTTCTACCTCCAACACATTATGGGGCGGAGGGAAATTAAGGAAAGGAAGGGGGTTAGAATGCAAGGTAGCAAATTGTATGTTGGAAATCTTTCTTATTCCGCAACCGAGGGGCAGCTTCGAGAATTGTTTTCCAGTTATGGGGAAGTCAAGGAAGTCAGGGTGATTCCAGGCAGAGACTTCGGCTTCGTTGAGATGTCCGACTCAGCACAAGCTGAGAAAGCAAAGGTGGCGCTGGACGGGTCCGAGTTTCAAGGGCGTGCCCTGAAGGTGTCCGAAGCCCGCCCCCCTCGCACCCAGCAGAGAGGCGGTCCTGGCGGTGGCAGAGGGGGCTACGGCGGTGGCAGAGGGGGAGGGGGTTATGGCGGTTCGCGTGGTGGCAGAGGGGGAGGGGGTCGAAGATACTAGTACCACGTAACGTGAGACCCAGCGTCCATAAATGTCATTCTGATCCGCCGCAGGCGGAGAAGAATCTCCTTTGCTACGCCGAACCGGTGTGGTGCCTCTGAGAACACTTAACACTAAAGCCATCCCTGCCATTCCTGCAAAAGCAGGAATCTAGACGGTGGCAGACCGCAAGCTTATGACAGCCTGGAGCATCCGCTCTAACCTCGCCTGGAACGGATGCTCCCAACTACCCCGGCTTTCGGACAGCCTCGGCTTCGCAGAAGGATGACGAAGAAACAGTCACATGTCCATGTCTATGAACGCTCCATCCTCGAGGTTGTCTAGTGATGTCATTCTGAGGAGTCCTTCTGGGAAGGACTCCTCAGAATGACACGAAGGTGTTGATAGACAATCTCCATCTTCCGAACTTGATCTGCAAAGCTGAGTGTCGTAAACTGCTTCTTGGGCCTATTGTTGGCTATATCGCTTGTAATTCCAGTGATCGAAAGGTTGACAGTGGAAGCGGAAAGGAGCGGCGCAAACGCACAAAGCGGATAGAAGTATCGTATCCTTCAGGGGAGTTTCGGATGATTAGGCAAAAGAAGAAGTTTAGCTTGCTGTCTGCCATTGGCAATACCCCGCTGGTGGAGTTGAGGAATCTAAACGGGAACCCGAGGGTAAGTATCCTGGCAAAGCTCGAAGGGAGCAACCCCGGCGGTTCCGTCAAAGACCGCCCAGCCTGCTACATGCTAAACAAAGCAGAAGAGTCCGGGGAGCTTACCAGAGAGAAAATAGTGGTTGAGCCGACGTCGGGAAATATGGGGATTGCCCTGGCTATGATAGGGGCGGCCAAAGGTTATCGGGTTAAGCTCTTCATGCCAGAGTGCGTTAGCGTAGAGAGACAGCGTGTCCTGGCGGCCCTGGGTGCTGAGGTAGTGCTCACTCCCGCAAAGGAAGGCACCGACGGTGCTATTACGCGAGCCCATGAACTGGTGAATCAAGAGCCAGAAAGGTACTACATGCCCAACCAGTTCGATAACTGGAGCAATGTTCTGGCACATTACGAGACTACCGGGCCTGAGATCCTTTCTCAGGCCGCAGGAGAAATCGATGTCTTCGTGGCTGGCATGGGGACTACAGGGACATTGATGGGGGTCGGCAGATACTTGAAAGAGAAGAAACCGGGGGTGAAGATCGTTGGGGCCGAACCCACAGAAGGGCACACCATCCAGGGATTGAAAAACATGAACGAAGCCATAGTCCCTGGGATATACTATCCCGCAGTATTAGATGAGAAAATCATCGTTGAGGATGATGAGGCCTTTGAAACCACCAGGCTGCTGGCCGTGCGAGAAGGCCTCTTTGTGGGGATGTCCAGCGGGGCGGCCGTAGCCGCAGCCTTGCGTGTCGCGAAGGACATGAACCATGGCACGGTTGTGGTCATATTACCCGATCGTGGAGACCGCTACCTGAGCACCACGTTGTTCCGATCCATCTGCGCCAGATGCCCGCCCTAAGCTTCATAGGGTGATCCTGCTGGCCCTTCTAGCATTTTTCGCTTCATTTCCCGCAACTTCAGCTAGTAAGCTGGTACGCCCTTGCAGCTCCCTTGACTTCTCACAAGCGTGGCGCTAGGATAGGATTCAATCGCGGTAGGACTGAGTCCCACGTAGGCGGCTTGCAAGAGCACGCCTGCCACTCCTGGAGGGTCTAGCGCAACAACAGATGTTCATCATTACCAGAAAGAAGATCGAGTCGCTCAAACAAAGGCTGCTTGACCCGGCTGAGGCTGGCCAATGCCGCCAGGAGCTTCAAAAAGTGCTGGAAATCCAGCAGGCACTGCTGTGGCGGGCCGATGCCGGAACGTGCTGCGCTGGCCCCCGTCTGCCGTCCCGCCTCTTCGCCGAAGTCCAGCTTCTTGAAGCCGCCTTGCAGGCTTTAGAGGCGGGGGACAACCGCAAAGCGGCTTCCCTCCTGGAGGACTTTGCCTCTCAGGCACACTACGCCTGAAGTAGCTATGAGGGGGTGACTGAAATGCCCAACGCCGTTATAGTAGCCGATGTGGTCAGAGGTTTTCTCGAGGAGGGCTATCCCCTCTACTGCGGTGAAGCCGCCCGCCGCATTATTCCCAACATCCAGCGTTTGCTGGAACAGGAAATAGCCCGCGGCTCGAAGGTCTTCTATATCTGTGACCATCACGCCCCGAACGACCAGGAGTTCAAGCTGTTTCCACCCCACTGCGTAGCTGGTACCCGAGAAACAGAGCTTATCCCTGAGGTTAGCCAGTATCCCGGCGAGATTGTCTTTAAGACCCACTACAGCGCCTTCTTCAATACCTCTTTAGAGGAGAAGCTGAAGTCCCTCCGCCCCCAAAAGCTGGTTATCTGTGGGGTATGCACCGATATCTGTGTGTTGCACACCACGTCTGACGCCCGCAACCGCGACTACGAAGTGGAAGTCCCTGTCGATTGCGTTGCTTCCTTTGATCTGGCCGCTCACAGGCTCGCCCTACAGCACATGGAGAAGGTGCTGGGAGCCAAGCTAACCAGAATCTCCGCCCCCAGGGTAACTGACCCTCGGTTTGAAGCTGCCCCGGCCGTCTTGTCTGGCGACACCGCCGATATCTACTTCCTCCGCACGGTGGAAATCTTGAAACGCGAAGGAATCAATCCGGTGGCCACCATGGAGGTCTTCCCCAGCCGGGCGGGAATCCTCTGCGGCATGCACGAAGTCCATGCCTTGCTGGAGGAGGTCTTGCCGCCGGGTAACCGGGAGGTCTGGTCCCTTTCTGAAGGCGACTCCTTCGAAAGGAAGGAGGTCGTGCTCCGCATTACCGCCCCCTACCAGAGCTACGGAGCTTACGAGACTGCTTACCTGGGTATGCTCTCCCACGGTAGCGGCTGGGCCACAGCAGCGCGGGAATGCGTGGAAGCAGCTCAGGGAATCCCTATCATCAGCTTCGGCGTCCGTCATCTGCACCCCACGGTAGCCGGTATTCTGGACTATGCCGCTGTCGTCGGCGGCTGTGTCGGTTGCTCCAGCGTTGCCGGGGCCAAGCTCGCCGGCGTCCCCCCCACCGGCACCATCCCCCACGCCCTGATCATCGTCATGGGCGATACTGTTACCGCCACCCTGGCCTTTGACAGGCACATGCCCCCAGAGGTGCCCCGTATCGCCCTGGTGGATACCTTCAGAGATGAACCTGAGGAGAGCATCATTGTGGCTCAGGCGATGCAGGGTCGCCTCCAGGGTGTGAGGCTGGATACCCCAACTGAGCGGGGTCGGGTCACCGCCGACCTGGTGAAAGAGACCAGGGCCAGGCTTGACCTGGCGGGCTTCAGAGATGTCAAGATCGTTGTCAGCGGCGGCTTCGACCCCGAGCGCATAAGGTATTTCGTCGAAAACCGTGCCCCAGTTGACACCTTTGGGGTGGGAAGCTATATTAGTGGCGCAAGGCCCATTGATTTCACCGCCGACCTGCACCAGGTAGAAGGCAGGCCGGTGGCCAAGCGGGGTAGAATCCCGGGGATCACCCCTAACCCGCGGCTGAAACGGGTCATGTGAAAAGGCGGCAGGATGTGGTCTCGACGGCGAGGGTTTTTGGCGGCTTTGGCTTCGGCCTTCCTCCTTTCATGTTCTACTTCGGCCGCCGTCCCTTCCCTCGAAAAGAGGATTACCTCCGCCTGCTGGAAGAATACAAAAAGGAGCTGGAGGCAGAGCTGAGGGAGGTGGAAAAAGAGATCGAGGAGATGAGGCGGGAATAGCAAAGTGCCTTTAGAGGTGCTGGACTTGGCCAAACGCATCGCAGAGGCGGCTGCGGACAAGCAGGCCTCCGATGTAGTTTTGCTGGACACGAGAAAGGTCTGCTCTTTTGCAGACTATTTTGTCATTTGTAGCGGCGAAAGTGAACGACAGATCGAGGCTATTGGTGAGGCTGTGGCCAAGGTGCTGGCGGAAGAGGCCGTCTCCCTGTATCACCGCGAGGGGAATGCTAATTCAGGATGGGTTCTGCTGGACCTGGGTGACATTATTGTCCACATCTTCTCCCAATTCGAGAGGGAATACTACCAGCTCGAGAAGCTGTGGAGCAAAGCCTCCGTGGTAGTCAAAATTATGTAGGCGAGAGCCTTGAGCAACCCAATATGTCATCTCGAGCCACCGTAGGGCAGGTTCCCCAACCTGCCCGCCCCCCACGCTCGCCTTAGCAAACCCCACCCGCCCATCCCATTACCTCGAAAATACCGGTAGCAGGGGCTACCCTCCAGACTCTCATTCCCGCGGAAGCGGGAATCCAGGAACCCTGTGACGGCAGCCTGCCTCATCATTTTCATTCTTTGGTGGTGCTGGTGTGAGCCAGCACGGGTGATTCCGGCGGAAGCCGGAATCCAGAGATCGTTAACGAAGGCTGGTTTTCCTGAGTGCCGGATTTGCCTGCGTCATCGCGAGCCACCGTAGGGCAGGTTCCCCAACCTGCCCGCCCCCCACGCTCGCCTTATCAAACCCCACCCGCCCACCGCCCATCCCATTCCGGCTTCCGCCGGAATGGGATGGGCGGTGGGGTATCACCTCGCGAGATTGCTTCTCCTTCCCCGGAAGGACCGCAATCACAGAAAAAGGCTGCACTCACTCAGCCATGCGGTATTTGGTGAGTGTCAGGTCCTCGACCTGACCTGCACTCACACTGTACACCCCGCGTCGGGTCAGGGACCCGACAGCCACTGTAATCCCCCTCCCTCTAACTCCCTCCCGCCAGGGGAGGGAGACTTTTCCCTCTCCCTTGACGGGAGAGGGCTAGGGTGAGGGTGAATCGGTATTTTGGTGAGAATGACACGAAGGCGGTGATAAACGATCTCAGGACAGACCACAAAACGGTGATCAGGTTCTCCCTATATAGAGTATGTGTTTTATGCTCTATCACATAAGGCGTGCGATATTATATCCATTATTTGACAAGGCCATAACGGCTAATTTCCGAGGCGAGTGGCGGCACTATTGACACTTTGGGCTTCTCCTGATATACTACCGCCTCAGCCTATTGACCTTTTGCTATAGGGATCAATTGAAATCTGTGTCACTTCAACGAAACCATTAGATAACAAGAGGAGGCAACGCATGAGAACCCGGGTCAGACAACTATGGTTCCTTCCCGTGATCCTGGTCTTGATCCTATCCGCAGTCTTGGTGGCGCTGCCAAAGGGCAGCGTCCAGGCCGGGCTGACAGACCTGCCTACGCCCTGGACAAATTTTACCTGGCAACCCTATCTCTACAACGGAAATCCAGTCTATGACCATGAGAGTTCGGCTGACCCCAGCAATGGTGGGACAGCAGTGTCGCCGGATCAGATTGACATTGCTTCAGGGGCTACCGGACTGGGCCCAGGGACACAGCCCAGCGTTCTTCTTGCCTACTACGATGGCGGCACACCAGGTGACGCCACCTACACCGATGACTTCTACGGCTTCCGAGTGCGCTTGAATGGGGATCCCCAGCATGGTCCGAGCGGGGGGTACATTTCCCGCCACTGGTGCGTTCTCATGGACATTGACGGCGATAACTACAAGGAATTTGTTATTGACCTCGCCGGTGACTTCTCTGGAAGCAATCCGGACAGGTTATACGTTTTCTACAACAATGACCCTGTCAACACCATGAATCCAGCTACCGATGAGGTTGCTGTGTTTCTGGCCGCCAACAACAGCCATAGCCCTCAGACATACAATCACACCCGCGTTGTCATTCCTGCCACCGGTGGTGCTGACCCCAATGAAGTATGGCTTGACGTGCAGATCCCCATCACCGCGCTGAAGAACAAGTCAGGCGTGCAGCAGGTGTATCCCAGCACTCTGGTCCGGCTCTTCTGGAGCACCTCCGCTTCGAACACCGATCCACTTCAGAAGGACTGGATGCTAGCACCCTTCTCCTTCGGAGACCCTCTGAATCCATACATAGAAGCCACCAAGACCGATTCCTTGTTTACCGATGCCGATAGCAATAGCGTCCCCAGCCCCGGTGATACCCTGCTCTACACTATAGTCATTACCAACAGCGGAAACCTGGACGCCACCGGTGTCACCTTCTCCGATACCCCTGATGCCAATACCACGCTGGTGGTGGGCAGCGTCGCCACCACCCAGGGCACGGTGACTTCAGGCAATAACTCAGGCGATACCACCGTCGGTGTTAACATTGGCACGCTGACCAGGGGCGGGGGCAGTGTCGCCATTGCTTTCATGGTGACCATCAACAGCCCCTTTCCTCCAGGAGTAAGCCAGGTCGCCAACCAGGGCATGGTCTCCGGCACCAACTTCATCACCGAGCCTACCGATGACCCTGATACGGTGGCCGATGATGACCCTACCGTGACGCTGGTTTACACCGCGGCTCCAGCTATAAACATATTGAAGACCGGCACCCTGGATATGACGGTGGTTCTTCCCAACGACCGTGCTGACGTGGGTGACAAGATCAACTACACCTTCACGGTGACCAACACCGGCAACGTCACCCTGACCAATATCTATGTCACCGATCCCAAGGTAACGGTATCGGGCGGCCCTATTACCCTGCTTCCGGGCGCCTCCGACAGCACCACCTTCACCGGCAGCTACACTCTAACCCAGGCCGATATCAACGCCGGCCAGGTGGACAACACGGCTACCGCCACGGGTAAGGACCCTGGCAACAACGATGTGACCAATACCGATGACGAGACGGTTACCATCCCCCAGAGCCCGTCCATATCCGTAGTGAAGAACGGCACCCTGGATATGACGGTGGTTCTTCCCAACGACCGTGCTGACGTGGGTGACAAGATCAACTACACCTTCACGGTGACCAACACCGGCAACGTCACCCTGACCAATATCTATGTCACCGATCCCAAGGTAACGGTATCGGGCGGCCCTATTACCCTGCTTCCGGGCGCCTCCGACAGCACCACCTTCACCGGCAGCTACACTCTAACCCAGGCCGATATCAACGCCGGCCAGGTGGACAACACGGCTACCGCCACGGGTAAGGACCCTGGCAACAACGATGTGACCAAT
>VGOE01000059.1 GCA_016876035.1 Chloroflexota bacterium | reverse complement strand
GTCTTTGACCTGTACCATGGGGCGTCCTCCTTTCTAAGATATCTTTTTCTCTATATCTCTAGAAGGATACGCCCCCCTCTTTTTACACACAATATGTTACGCTACCTTTCCATATTATGGTGTAATGCATGGTCGTTTTCAACAAGACAATGAAGCACTGCGCCGGGATTTCCCGTATCAACGGGCGCTCGAGGGGATTCTTTCTTTGCCGAAGGCCGATCAACTGCCTTTGCCCAAGTCTTGGAGAATGTCCGAGTCAGATTTGGATGACGGAGTAGAAGCGCATTCGATTAGCCTTGTCAGCAGGGTTCGGCAACAGTCCCTTGCGTGGTGTATTGGTCATACCTGGGCAAACGCTATGTCCCGAAAACATCGGCAGCAAGATCGTTTGATCCGAACCACCCATACTATTGGTGGTCTGCGGCGGCTGCGAAGCACCGACTGTTCCCAATCCGCCAAAGATGACGCTGGGATCGTTCGCTACGTCCCAGGTCAACTCCTAGGCATCGGGGGATACCTTGTTCTCCATCATTTGCGCCAGTTCTGGCGGATGAACTCGCAGGTTAGGTCCTTAAACTCCTTCTTCGCTGCCAGCGGCTTTCCTAGCCATTCGGCGTAGAAGCTGTCTATATCGGGTAGGAAATCAAAAACCATTGGGTAGCCGAAAGGAACGGTCTCCACAGCAATCTGGCTTTGGCAGCCAGGGCAATAGTACTCCCTGATTTCACAGTATTCAGGGTCCGGTGCGCCGGGATACGGGTACAGTTCTTCTATTTCCTCTTTGCTATCTTGAACATGGATTAGGGCCTTCAGTTTCCAGTTTTGTCGATAGTCCCCAAATTCGTGTCCGCAACTGCATTTCACAACCCTATCCACTCCCTTTTCCACCACATATAGCTCATCCGTCAAAGGCAATAGTATCTTCTCCTGCCATGGCACTTTTTCCTGTAGTATCTCGATATACTTGTCAAACCGATCCTCGTCTTTGTAACCACTGATTATCGACTTTGTCTCAAACCAGGGCAATTTGCCCTCTATTAAATCCTTTATCACTTCCCTTGGATACGAAAACCCTGTCATATTAGCCCTCCTTGAAAATGAAATCCTGGGGCAGGCCCCAGAAGTCCCTGAATTCACCAGGCCACCTCTTCCCCTTTGACAATGACTCGTTGTACATTTTCCGAATGAGAGGGGGCATCCTCCCTTCAACTATGTTCTGACGCCTCTTCTGCCACCATTGATCGGCCGGGATGCCCTTCTTCAGCCTTTCTTTTCTCCTTTGCTCCCTCAACTCATTGGTCTTGTTGTTATCTATCACCCATTCCTCATTCTTGGCGTCATATCGTGCCTCAATACAGTAGATACTACGGCAGCGCTCGATAGTCAGCAGTCCGTTGTCCAGATCCTTCTTGGCCAGGGCAGGGTCTCGCTTTATTGGGTCGCCGAAGCCACCGCCTGTTCCTCCGTAGAAGCACTGCAACATATCACCGTCTTTGGTAATGTCCTCGAACCAGGGGAGATTTTTGGTCTCTACGGTTAGCTTCCCCCTGATATTCTGCTCAAGATCACTCACTCCGGGGCGGTCTATCCCGTGGGCTAGAGGTTTTCTCCCCTCTATCAGATGCTTAGAGTTGGTGTTGACAAGCAATTTCATGAATGAACTGGGGCCTGAGTAACCGCCGAACATCCCCATATTGGGATAGATCTTGTCAGTCTGACTGGAGGCGCCACTTTGTATAGCCAGCACAGGTGTTTTGTAGATCATAAAGGTTGAGATCAAGGAGTATCCACTGCGGTATTTGCCGTGGCCACAGGAGTCAGGGAGAAGCCTCCGCCCCAGCCACAGCGTCGGCAGCATTAGCTCCCAGATCTCAACATTGCCCATGTCTGTGTCCGGCTGCCAAATACCCTCAGATATTACCCCATCTCGTATGGCAAAAGCACCACCGCCGAGGGCGCCGGCCGGCTCTGTTGATAGGAAGCTATAGTCCCTTCCGTAGTGGTCTTTTCCTGTTAGGCCACCAGGGGCACCGCCAGAAACAGAGGTGTTTGCGCAACGAACCTCCTCCACGTAGCCCCGGCAGAAGAAGGCATGGGATTGCTGGGCCATAAACTTGGGCCCCCCGTTTAATGGCCACGCGAAGAGATTGGTTGACGCGACGTTGCGTGTACCTGGATTGACGAAGGTGTCGAAGGGTGCGTTCATAGTCACGCTCAGGAAAGTCCCGGTGTTGGATTTTCCTGTGTAAGATATCGTCTGGGTCAGGGCCATACAGACCGCGCCTAACAACGCCGATGGGCTGCAGTTACAACCGTGCCACCCCCAGGAGCCTGTCCCATCAAAGTCAATGAAGTAGCTGCCGTCAGGTTTTATGTGGAAGTCCCAGGGAACCAGGGTTATTCGGTTCACGGCGTGGTGTGGTGGCGCTCCGGTTCTCTGCATATCTATTTCAAAGGTAGAGGGCGAGTGAAATCTTCCGGGTACTGTGCGCCGCTTGACCCTCTCCAACTGCGTCCTTCGTTCAAGCTCAATAAGCTCTCTTATCGCTGCCATATAGTAGTCTATCCCAAACTCCCCTATAATCTTCCTCATCTGCTGCCTGACGGCAATATCAGCAGCCAGGGATCCCTTTCTATTGAGGAGGAAAACGTCAGGTGTGCGCACGCCGTAGCGTATCTTGCGCTCAAAACTTTTGAAAAACTTATCTTTGGCTCCACTTTTTTCGGCAATGAACTTCAGGCCGTCAACAAATCTGTCGGTGGCTCCGGGAGGCATGCACCCAGGTAACAGTGCCCCTACTTCGGCCTCCATAATAACAGTGCCTACCCAGCCTATCAGCTGCCCTTCCCAGAAGATAGGCTGTATGTCATAGACGTCAGCAGTGTGCATTCCAGCTATAGCACAGTCATTGCAGGTGAAGCAGTCCCCATCATTTATACCCTCTTCTTCGTAATTCGCTTGTATCATCCACTCTATCACCTGGCCAATAAGGGGAATGTGAATGATGATTCCAGTAGACTGGAGGATACAGTCACCCTCGGGGGTGTAGAGCGCTACTGCTAGCTCCGCTATCTCCCTGATTTGGGGCGAGGCACTGATCATGCGGGTTGCCTCTCTGCCAGCTATGATGGCGGAGAGAAGCCTGGTACCGAACAACTCCAATTTCAAGGGGTCCGCTGCCGCCAATGGCAACTGCTTAAGGCCGTAATAGGAGCCTGTTTGGTTGTACAGGCGCTCCTTCTTCTCCAGCATCTCCTTGAGGGTCTTCCCTCCCCAGCCAATGCCTTTCTTCACTGCCTTCTCCTCCATTCTTAAGCCTCCTTTAGCCAGTATATCTTGTACTCATCTACTACCACCTTTTTGCCTTCGGGCACGGGCATAGTGGTAGCTGGTGCCTCTAGTATCGCGAGCCCCTCCACCTCATTGCCACTTCGTAGCCTATCCATCTCATACAGCTTGGCTTTCTTCCACTCACCCTTCACATAGAGCGCTCTCTCCCCTTTGAATGCCTCTGTGGCTGGCGCTTTGCCTTCAAGGCGATATTTCCTCAATTCCGGCTTGGGCTTCGGTACCGAGGCTATGAGCCCGAGCTCAAAGATCTGGTAACCCATCTCAGGGAACGTCGCTGCATGACTATACTTCCGTGAGTAGACATCCTCGAAAGCCTCTATCAGCTTATCTACATCCTGCGCAGTTTTCAGCCTTGGAAGGGGAGAAAAGACCTCCACATCTTCCAGTTGCTGCGAATACCGCACATAAGCTACCTGCTGGAATGTGATATCCTCTTTCCTGAAGCCCTCCTCCGTCATCTCCCGAATAGCCGTCTCCTCCAGTTCTTGCCAGCTAGCACTGATCATTGTTCCCGCGTGTTTCTTAATCATCTCGTCTGCCCCTGGCTGGATCGCCACTAGAGTAGACCTTTGATAGCGGTGCAAGTAGTCAGCAGTGGTGCAGCCAAAAGCAGAGAAAGCTGCTGCCCAGGGAACAGTAAGCACCCCCTTGAAGGGCATCCCATCTGTATACCCGCTAAGGAACATCGGCCCAGCACCACCGTAACCTATCAAGTGATAATCAGATATGGAGTAGCCCCTCACAGAGAGGACTGTTCCTATGTGCTCTCTCATCCTGGTACTGATCAAACTGACAACACCTTCGGCAAACCTGTAGGGATCAACGCCCATCGGGTCGGCACACTTCTCCTTGATCGCCTTGAGAGCCAGGTCTTTATGCAATTTCATCTTGCCACCGAGATAGTAGTCGGGGTTAAGAACCCCCAGAATAAGGACACAGTCCATCACGGTGGGGATCTGAGTTCCCATGTTGTAGCAGACAGGGCCTGGATCAGCACCTGCACTCCCGGGCCCTATGTCAACCCTCTTGGACTCGGGGTCAATAGTGATATACTGCCCGCAGCCGGCACCAATGGAATCCATCACCAGGGTGGGTATGTTGAGAACGGTTCGTCCCAGTTCTATCTCTCGGACTATGATAGGCTCGCCACCCATAATAAGCCCCACGTCGAAGCTAGTCCCACCCATATCTGTGCACACTAGGTTGGGCATACCCGTCACTCGCGAGAGGTATCTCCCCCCAAGGATGCCCCCGATAGGGCCAGAGAAGCAGGCTTTGCACAGAGCTGGATAGTTCACATTAGCTATACCACCATCAGACAATATGATCTGAAGAGGGTACTTGTAGCCTCTATCTTTCAGTTTCCTTTCTATGCGCAATAATTGGCCCCTCGCTGGCTCCGCGCCGTAGGCTTGCAGTACCAGGGCATTCAGCCGCGAACCCTCCCTGGTTATTGGCATAATCTCGCAGGAAAGATGGACAGGAACTTGCCTACCTTTTTCCTTCATAACCTCTCTGGCTATCTCACCAGCCCTTTTTTCATGCACCGGATTGAGATAGGAAAAGAGAAACAGGATTACTATACTCTCAACAGTCCTGTCCAAAAGGTCTGCCACTGCTTTTCTTACCTCATCCTCGTAAAGAGGAACCGCCACTTCGCCGAACATGCTCACCCTTTCAGTAACACCCCGAATGAGTCTCTTGGGTATGAAGGGCTCATTATGGATATGCGTTACTTTGTGCATTTTGTCCTGGAAGCCATAGCCGGCATGCACACCGCCTCCCCGCTCATGGAGTAGGGTATCCTCAAAACCCTTGGTGATTACTAATCCTACCTTCCTCCCCGTTCTGGTTAATAGCACATTTAGCATCGCGGTACCTGAATAGACAGTGGCTTGAACGTCTGGAAGGACAGTTTGGGCCTCTTTCTTCCAGTCCATGTTCCATCTCTCAAACGCATCTTCCAGCGAATCCAGGAAGCCGATCGACTCATCTCTCGGTGTGGTCGATGCCTTGCCCACTACAAAATCTCCCATCTCATCCACCATAATCATGTCCGTCATCGTACCGCCAGCATCGCTTCCAATAATCTTGATCTTTCTTTCTGTTTTCATGCTTTGTCTCCTCTCGTAGACGCCTTCTGATTGAACACTACGATCCCCTGTCTCCTATTTGAGTATTAAGATGGGTATGACTCGGCTTACGGGTTTGGGTTATCACAAGGTAGCCAGTCACTGGCTCTCACCAAATCCTGTGCATCGGCTTTCCATTCGTACACCGTAAAGTCCTTACGGGCGTACCGTACACTCTCATTGAAGCCATAGCCCCTGGCAGGAAGTCCTTCTGTCCACCAATTGAAATTGATGGCGGCGTTGTAGTAGGCTTGAGAGTCGAAGTTTTCGGCACCTACCTCCTTCACTGCCTGACGCAATAATTCGAACTGGAATGCCGCACAGAAGTATATAGATACATATCCCAATCCCATGCTCATTATGCGGTCCTTCTCATTAGGGTGATACCTTTGCAAAAGCTGCTTGGCCTTATCGACTACAGGGTATTGATCGTTCCAGTAAAGCGTGGTGTGCGCAGTCAACGACCCGTCGAGGTAATCCCATCCAGTCGACTTTACAATAAGCTCCAGGAAGGCAGTCATGGCATCCAGTCCGAGGAACTTAGCTTCATAGCCCTTGTCTCGGTATGGCCGGACGAAAGTGGGTATGCCTACGCCAGTAGAAGGTAGATATATGTAATCGGCGTTCTTCAGTTTCTCTACCTGAGCGGTCCAGGTCATGGTACTCATGGGAGCTATAATTCCAGCGACCCACTCAAACTGATCCGGGTGGTCGCTCACATATTGCTTTGTTGCATCAGTGACATCTCTGTGGTAAGGTTCGTCCCAACCCACAGAACCGATCTTGGGCTTTCTTCCCTTTGCCTGATAATCCCAATCATTCTCACTGATCCACTTTAGGAATCCCTTCATTACCCAGCCAACGGGAGGCGTTAGGCCAAACACCCAGCCCGGCGGCTCCAGTTGGTAAGTGCTTGGTGAAGAGCTCACTATCACCACCTTATCTCTAGCTGCAGTATTCTTAAGGGTGTCTCCGACAGTGGGTATCCCGGAAAAAACAATAGTGGCCCCCCGCTCTCTCACCCAATCGTAACCCAGGATATCCCTGGAGGGGTTATATTGCGTATCATAGGCTATTATCTTTATTCGGGCTCCTGGTATAGGGTCGTTCTGATTGATGTCCCTCGCAAGATCATAGTATGCCTGGTCACCAAAGACCAGCATTGATGATGCCGGGCCAGTCATGTCTGTCAAGAAGCCCATTACTATTGTCTTCCCCTTTTCCCCGCCATTCCCACCACAACCCAGGTATGTTGTGCTAACTATCGCCAAGACAAGTAAAATGGCAATGGCAAAATTGAACCTGCTCTTCATTACAGCCTCCCTTCAGTTGATTTGTGGAAGGAGAAGTCGTCGTCCGTTGGCCATAATCCTGAGAATCTATGCTATCACTCTGGTCTAGCCTTTCCATGCTGGCTCAAAAACGGAATCGGCATGCCTTTCTGCTGCCCCCGCGCTGCCCTAAACGTAACATCTCGGGGCAGCCATGTAAATACCTCCACTACGGTAGTTTGGAAAAGATGAGGTAGGTATTTCTGCATACCCTGGTTAAGGTAGTCAGGCGAAAGGCAATGCTTGAGTTGGTGGTTTCGGACAAAACGACTTTGCCAAATGTTAGCCCCCGGCCTTGATTTTGGAGTCAAATTGCTCAGCCTGCTCACTCCCTTGCGGTTGGCGGCCGCTGGCAGGGTGTGATACCGTTGAATTTTCGCTGCGCTATGAACTGACCCTACACTGAGGCCACTCTACGTGACGGGAATGGCATGAGGGGCGGCAGAACCAAGGGATCAAGAATTGTGTCTATCCCCGGCAGGCTTCGGCGATGACGATGGGGCGGGTAATAGTATGACAAACTCCTGGATGAAAATGGACTTTGCCCCAATCCGTAGGGAAATTCTCGGAAAAGTGAAAGATTGTGCTTACCCCCTCTTGACAAGTGACGAATTGTGGCGTATGATGCGCACAGTGTACTCGGTGGGATAGCAAACCACTGGGGGACACAGGTAAAAAACGAAAGGAGGAGGGACAATGGCTCAAGCTTACTGCGTGAAGTGCCGGAAAAAGGTCGAGATCAGGAACGCGAGGCAGGTGACCTTGAAGAACAAGCGTCCTGCGACGCAGGGCACATGCCCTGCCTGCGGGACCAAGGTATTCCGCATAGGCAAAGCCTAAACCTGGCAAGCATGGGAGGGGGCCTTTGGCCTCCACTCAGTGAACTCAAGCCCGCCTGGTCATTGCGAGTGAGGGGCAGCAAAGGGGATTTCATGGCTGCGGGAAGGGTAGAATATGCTGCACCACTCGCAATGACACCCGGGTGGATCGCTTAGAAGGCCTGGGCGTCAAAGGACGACAGGTTTCTAAGCATAATGTGGCGGGAGAGAGTTGTTGTGTGCTCTGAACATAGGCATTCTTGATGCCGCATTGGCAGAGCGCTATGAGTTTGTGGAATGGTGCAGGATGTGGCTGCACCATTAGTTGTTTTTGTCCATTTCGTAGTCTTCACTCCGGATTGCTGCATCACTCTCACCGAGGGGAAATACTCCTCACAATCAACCATGCTCATTCATTCCAGCACTACGAAGCATGGAAATTCTACTTTCACAGAAGTGACATACATGTGGCAGGTTTGCCTGTGTCGTCATTGCGAGCGTGGCAATCCCAGGGCGGTGGGGCATCACCCTACGCGATTGCTTCGCTTCGCTCGCAATCATGGAGAAAGCTGTACGCATTCGAGTCATGCGGCGTTTTCGGAGTAGTGCCGGACTCTAATGGTTTGACAGGGATACTTCGCTAGATAAGCTGGTACGACTCGGCTATTACCCTAGGGTGTAGTTCCCTGGCCTGGGCTTCGAGCAAATGGCCGTCTGCCACTTTCATCCCCGTCAGAACCAGCTTCGATGGCTGGTTGAACCAGAGTACGGGTCGCGCCAGAAAAGTGAGGTCTTTTTCCCCCGAGGAGTCGAACCCAGTGGCCCTTTTCAAAAGGACAGGCTGGCCAGTCTGTAACGCCAGTTCCACGATGGAGCCTGGCAAGACCTTGTCTCCTTTCTTCGGCATCAAGTGACCTGGATATCCCCGCCGGCCCAATCTCAAACCAGAGGTATACATGGCACAGCCGACGTGGAAATCAGCGGGCCCGCCAGCAGGCCACCGTTTGGGGTCCCCATGGCGATGGTAGATAGCGCAGGCCAGTTCCTTGCGGCGAGAATTGGTAGCCTCATTAAGAAGCTGCACTGCCCTTATGGCTATGGCCGAATAGGAGCGATAGAAATGCCGGTGCAACCAGACGATGTCGAAATGGCTCTCGTAAAGGGCCTGGAGGAAGATGTCCTTCTGCATCAGGACAGCGGCAGCAAATTTGTTCGCCCGCCAGCACGCCTCGGAACGGGGCGGCGCCTCGTAGTGGGACAGCAGACTGCCCCAGCGGTCCAGGATAACCTCGTAGAACTCGTGGAGGAGCGTAAATTCCACGGTGCCCCTCCAGTCGGCGTCCTCATAGAAAATGGTGGGGTCGCCACCGCGGTAGCAGTAATGGTGCCCGCGCAGGCCAGGGATGGCCGACTGCCGCACGGAAAGCCCATAGGACTGAAGCTGCGAATGGATCTCTGACAGAGAGGGTAAGGCCGATAGGCGGCTGTGGGCCACCCATTCCTCTGCCACCATCTCCGGTGAGAGACCCGGCGGACTTCCGTACTTCTGCCACAATAGATTGGTGAAGCTATCAAGAGGCTTCATGTGAGGCCGTTTATGAAGGTATTCGTACCTAAAGCGAGTACGTCGACACTGCGAGGCCCAAGAAGTGGCCTCACATCATTTTTTCGGAGTGACGCCCTCAAGACTTCCCGCCGGGCTGCTTTTGCTCGATCAGTTCGAAGACCACGCCACCGATCTTGTCGGTGTTCAGGTAAGCGAACTTCACTCCGAACTCAGTGAAATCCTTGTGGAATACCGGTTCGATACCCTCCCTGGCCAGCTCGGCCAGCATGCCGTCGAGATCATCAACGCGGAAGCGCAGGTGGTGGATACCCTCCCCCTTTTGGCGGAGAAAATCCGTCCAGATGGTGTCACCCTCCAGTACCTGAATCAACTCGATCTCGATGGGGCCTGATTGAGCCAGGGCCACCTTCTGGCGGCAATCAACCGACCGTCCACGATAGATGAACCCCTTTATGTCGTATTCGAGGATTTGGAAGGGGCCCCAGCCAAAGACAGAGCTATAGAACTGGACTGCTCTCTCCACATCCTCTACTACAATGCCTATCTGCTCCACTGGCGGCAGCTTTATCCTGGATTTCTGTTCGTTTGCCATAGATGTTTGTCTCCTTTCTGTATTGCACAACAGGTGGCGCTATAAGCAAACCTGGGCTTGCCGGAGGGCAGGCTGCTCCAGTGTCTCAAGAACGACTTTGCAATCTCTGCTATTCCAGACCAACAGGAAGATCTCGGTGGTTCTGTCTGGATTCCCGCCTTCGCGGGAATGACGATGTCGCAATGGTATCGTAGGGCGAACTGCGAGACACTACACTAGAACTCCTTGGCTGGATAGACCCGGCACAACAGTCCTCTCAGATTGTTGTTTCCCGAATAGTCACAGTGTTCCAGGTCATCCGGTAGGATGGCGTTGATATTCGAGTCCCAAATGCCGAAGAGACAGGGGGCGGTGCCCGGCTGTTCGGGGTACCACCAGTAAGCATCGGCGTGAACCACTTTGGGATGTATCCAGTCGACTAGCTGTGCTTTTTGTCTGATTGTGCCCACGGGCGTCTCTATGTAGACCGAGTCGCCATCGGAGATACCCAGCTCTCTGGCTGTCTCGGGATGAATCTGTAGCAAGGGATAAGGATACTTTCGGCGCAGCTTTGCCAGTTGCCTGTGAGCGGAGTGATGGTAGGCCTGCACCCTTCCCCCGCTGGTCAGGATCAGGGGATATTCTTGGGCCAGTTTCGGGCTACTGACAGGGCTCCAGGCAGGCTCCTCATATCCTTGCATAGGATCATAACCCAGCTTCTTAAACATGCTGGGTACCAGTTCCACCTTGCCCGAAAATGTAGCAAATCCCTGCTTCTCGTACCTTCTCTCCTGCGGAGGCGAAAAGAGCCATGGAACCTCTCTGGATATCAGCCCCCTGAAGGTGATGCTGCTGGGTTCAAGCAGCTTGTCGAGCCAGCCTTCGAACGTCTCCGGCCAGTAACCCTGCTGTCCCAACCTGTTGCCCAGCTCTCGCCAGAGCTGATAGTCATCCCTTCGCTCATATAAGGGGTCAACTGCTGGCTCTCTACCCGTGAAGGTGTTGCTAAAGCCCCACATGAGGCCAAAATCCACTCTCTCGATGGCATCCGTGGCTGGCAAGACGTAGTCTGCCAGTTGGGTGGTAGGGGTCATGAAATGATCCATGGCCACATGAAGGTCGAGGTTCTCGCTGGTGAAAGCACGGTAGATGCGCTTGCCGTTGGCCAGGGCGCAGAAGCTGTTGCTACCCTGGGTGAGGATAGCCTTGAGGGGATAGGGCTTCTGATCAATTATGGCTGACCATACGAAGGTAGGCCCGGGGTAGACCATGTAGTGAGCTGGGCCACAGCCCTTGGGATATACCTTGCCCATCGCCTGGCGAAACAGCTTCAATGCCCTGACCGACGCAATGGGCCAGGTGTCGGCGCTAACGTTGTCCCTCTTCCGCAGAGGATGGTCTATCAGTTTGTCCCAATATAGTTCATCCAGGAAGGCAGTATACTCCGGCACATCGCAGAAAGAGCTGCCGCCTATCAGGTCTAAATTGCCTGTTATGGCTCGGAGAAAGCACTTCCCCAGCACGGCCGAGAGGGAGGCTTTGCCCAGGTGACCAGTGGCCACGCCCATGGTGAGCAAAGCGGGCTTGCCGGCAGCATACAGCCTGGCGGCTTCCATGATCTTGGCTTTGGGTACCCAGGTGATGGTCTCAACCTTTTCGGGCGTGTACTGTGTTGCCAGGCTCTTGAGATCCTCAAATCCCAGACACCATTTATCCACAAAGTCCCGGTCATAGAGACCCTCATTGATGATCACGTTTATCATCCCCAGGGCCAGAGCGCCGTCCGTTCCCGGCCTAAGCTGTAGCCAGATATCGGCTTCGCGGGCACTGGGGGTCAATCTCGGATCCACCACTATAAGCTTCATCCCCGCCTTCTTGGCAGCGATAAAGGGTTTCCATCCCATGGGAGGGCGAGAGTCGTGGGGGTTAGCCCCCCATATTATGGTGCACTTTGTGGACCCGATGGCCGGCATGGCCAGCGTAGTAAGCTCTCCATAGACAGACCATTCCGCCAGGAATTCGGCTTCGCCGCAGTTCTTACCGAGATGAAAATAGTTCGGCGTGCCCCAAAGGTTGCACCACCTCCAGGCTGCTGGATCGCCAGCATGGGGAGAGCCGCCCAAAACCAGAACAGCCTCAGGCCCATACTTATCCCTTATGCCAGCCAGCTTCTCCGCTATCTCCTCTATTGCCTGTTGCCACGATATCCGTTGCCACTGGCCCTTTCCCCTGCTCCCGCTCCTCTTCAGCGGGAAGTTGAGCCTATCCGGATGCTTGTGGTAGTCCAGGGCTGCGCCGAACCTCATGCATGAGGCTGGGATGTAGGACTTTGTGTCGGGCTTGATTTTCACCGCTTTCCCGTCCTTAACCAGTACCTCAACATGGCACCCCATTCCGCACACTGGGCAAGTAGATCTCTTGGCGGCAACATCATCACTGTGCTGCATTTCTGGGTCTCCTTCCTGATTTGTAGCAGTCGTGTCCCTCAGATGAAAGACCTGTTCAGGACCTGTTCCTCCTGACCTGCCTTATGGATTGCTCGGAACAGCCAGGATTTCCCGATTCAACCCAGGAGGACGGCATAGCTGGGCTCTAGTACTTTCTGCAAGATGATAGACCTCTGCTTTGTGGACTGTCAAACCTTCTGCACCTCTGCCGTTGGTCTGAGTGTGGCTTCCTTGCCGCTTCGATATCCAACAAAACGACTCCCCTGGAACGATCCAGAGCAGGGCCAGGGCTATAGTATCTCGACCAGCTCCAGCAGCACTCCGTGAAACGACCGCGGGCGGACGAAGGTAAACTTCACCCTGCCGTAGCTAACGTTGAGGTAAAGTGGAGCGTCCTCCACAAATTCAATGCCTTTCTCCCTCAGCCGGGCCATGGTTTCCTCCAGGTTTGATACCTTGAGAGCGATGTGATGCAGGCCCTCGCCGCGCCGCTCGATGGACTCAGCCAGCGCTCCTTCTGCGCTGGAAGGCTCTATCAGCTCCAGGTAGGTGTCTCCCAGGGGACAGAGGTTGAACCGCATGCCATAGCGATCGTAGGTCTCTGTGTTTCCCGGAGGCACCCCTAGCACTTGAGTAAAGAATCGGAGCGCTTCGGCTAGGTCTCTGACGGCTATGCCCACCTCTTGTAGCTTCTCTACTCCCATGATGTCACCTCAGCGGTCGAAACTTGGGCAGTGAAATCTCAGGGGTGACGTCTTCAAAGACCACCTCTACGGGCATTCCTGCTCGAATGTCTTCGATGCGGCAGTCAACCAGATTGCTGGGCAGGCGCAGATCGGCCTGCTCCTCCAGTTCCACCAGCACCACGGCGTAGGGGACGTCAGCCGCGAAATCGGGGTGGGTGGCATGATGCACTACAAACCAGGAGTAGACCTTTCCCCGGCCGCTGACCTTGACCCATTCTTTGTTCATGGAGTTGCAGCAGGGGCACATGGGTAGGGGCGGGAAACGGTAGGTGCGGCAATCGGGGCAGCGCTGTATGAGCAGCTCATGCCTGCGGCATCCCTCCCAGTAGTGGCGGGTCTCCAGGTCGGGGGTGGGGAGCGGTTTCTTGTATTTGTTCACTGGCCGATTACCTCCGCAATATAAGGGCGCTGCCCGCCTGCATTCCCAGGCTGGTGCAAAGGGCGATCTCGGCATTCTCGACCTGGCGCTGCCCGGCATCACCCCTGAGCTGGCTCACGGCCTCGGCGATATGGTTCAGGCCGTGGAGATAACCCTCAGAGATAAAACCGCCGTGGGTATTGACGGGAAGCTCCCTGCCTATCTCGATGCGCCCCTCCTCCACGAAGGGGCCGCCCTCGCCCTTCTGACAGAAGCCGAAATCCTCTAGCTGTACCAGCACGGCGATGGTCATCTCGTCATAAAGCTCGACCACATCAATGTCCTCGGGGGTGATGCCAGCCATGCCGTAAAGCTGGGGGGAGATGTACTTCCCATAGAGTGTAGTGTGGCTGCCTCTGAGCCAGCCGAAGGTGTGCAGGCCGTAGGGGGTGGGGTCGGGGCCGCTGCCGATGGCGGCGCTCATGATATAGACGGGGCGATGCCTGAGATGCCTGGCCCTCTCCGCTGAGGTGACCACCACGGCACAGCCCCCATCCGTCTCCAGACAGATGTCCAGCAGGCGGAAAGGTTCCACAACCATCCGGGAAGCGAAATAGTCGTCCAGGGTAATAGGGGTGCGCATCATGGCCCTTGGGTTCATGGAGGCGTGCCGGCGCTCGGCCACGGCCACCAGGCCCATCTGGCGCGTGGTGGTGCCGTACTCGATCATGTGTCGTCTGGCCAGATGAGCGAAGGCGTGAACGAAGCTAGTCCAGCCGTAGGGGATGAGGAACTGGGCCTCGCCGGTGGTGGGTGGCCTTTCGCCCGTGCCGCCTAGGCGGCGCCCGGAGCGGCCATTCAAGGCCCGAAAACAGACCACATGGCGGGCCATGCCGGTGGCTACAGTCATAGCGGCGTTGATCACTACCTGGCAACCGGCTGGGCCGCCGCCCCAGTACTCCAGGTGGTAGCCCAGATTGGGCAGGCCGAGGCAGGTAGCTACCTCCTGCGGCATGACGGAGTCGCCCATGTTGTGGGTGACCACGCCATCAATCTCTTTGACGCTCAGCCCGGCGTCGTCGATAGCCTTCTTGCAGGCTTCCACGGCCAGGCTGAGGACGCTGACGCCGGAGTTCCTGGAAAAGGCCGTCCAGCCGAGGCCGACAATAGCGGTCTTGTCTTTCAAGGAGTCCACGGGTCTAGCCCTCGCCGCCAAGCGTCCCAAAGATATGCCGCTGCAAACCCAATGCTACCTGCCTTTGATCTCCGGCTTTCTTCTCTCCAGGAAGGCCTGCCTGGCCTCTTTATGGTCTTCCGTGCTAAAAAGAAAATCGATCAGCTTGGCCTCCAGCCTCAAGCCGTCCTCCAGGTTCATCTCCGCCCCCTTCATCATGGCTTCCTTGGCCGCCCTGATGGCCAGAGGAGGTATGCGGCAAAGCCTCTCGGCCCACTCCTGAGCGGTGGGGAGAAGCTGGTCAGGCGGGACAACCTTGTTCACTAGCCCGATGCGATACGCTTCCCAGGCGTCAATGCTCTCGCCGAAGAAGAGTAGCTCGGCGGCTTTGGCTCGGGAGATGGCCCTTGGCAACCTCTGGGTACCTCCCCACCCCGGGATGACCCCCAGCTTGACCTCCGGGACGCCGAAGACGGCGTTCTCGGCGGCGATCCTCAGATCGCAGGCCAGGCAAAGCTCCAGCCCGCCGCCGACTGCAATCCCATTGACGGCAGCGATGACGGGTTTCCACAGTTCCAGGTGGCGGACAATCCCTGACGGCAAGCGCCACCAGTCGTTTCCCAGGTCCCACAGCACCGGCATCAAGTCCTTGATGTCAGCCCCGGCAGAGAATGCCTTAGTGCCGGCGCCGGTGATGATGGCTACCCAGCAATCGCGGTCGTCCCTGAAGTCCAAGAAGGCCTGGCCGAGCTCCTGAAAGGTCTGCCAGTCAACAGCGTTCAAGGCCTGGGGGCGGTTCAGGGTGATCCAGGCAATCTTACCCCGCTTCTCGTACAGAAGTGCCATTTCAAGCCCTCCGGTTCGGGTAGTTGGTTCCGTCTTGGATTCGGACGTGTTCTTGTCTGGTGTTCTGTTATATGGTACTCGACGGCGGCGTCAAGCTCAACTGGCGGAGACCTCGCCCTACGAAATTGATGTTACCGCTGGAATATGATAAGGTTACAGGAAGGAGGCAAATCGAGATAAATGAAGAAATTGATTGTTGTTCTGGTGTGTGCCCTCGTACTTACTCTTTCCTTGGCAGCTCCTGTCTTTGCCGGTGGTGACCAGGTTCGCGGAGAAAAGGGGCAGGGCGCAGTCAATCAGGTCCAGGTACAAGACCCACCGCCCTTCCAGCCCTAATACCCCACGATTGTCTTAGCGGTTCGTAACACTAGACCCTTCTCTTTC
>VGOE01000058.1 GCA_016876035.1 Chloroflexota bacterium | reverse complement strand
CGATTGGTGGAGTGAATAACCCCCCAGCAAGCTGGGAGGCATCCAGCGGAGATTTCTATGAACATCCGTCAGCATGTGCAAGGATAATCTGGCGCACCACACAATCCGTCACAATGTGTGATCAGATTCCCGGTTTGGCAGGCCACCAATCCGTCTTAAACCGAAGTACTTGAGCTTCTACGGCTTCGCAGTTCCAGCTCTTGGTTGCACCACAGTATTTGCAGTAACCAGAAACAACTCCATTAACAGGATCGCCTAGTATATAGTAATGCGGAGGACATTTATTCTTATCCTGATTTGGAGAAGAGGCGGAACTCATAACGGCCTCCTGAAAGACAGTTTTCACAATCTCAGGCTAGCTAGCATTATGCTACATGCAGCCTGAGCAACCCTTTGTGCCGATTGTTCATTGAAATGAAAACATCTTGAATCAGTGCCCTAGCGTCGTATTGGTCGCTAATACCACTGAACCCTTATAGTGGCCAACCGAACCATTCGAAGACACCTACCATCCGCAGTCCGATATAGAGTGCCAGGGTGCCAAATATCCAGGCCAACTGTTTGGCTGGAAGGCCTTGCGCTATACGTACACCTACCTGGCTCATGACGAGGCCAGTCGCTGACAGACAAAGCCACGGCCAGATGTACACATATCCGAGTGAGGGTGAAGGTATTCCAGCAACGCTGACACCGTTGACGATGTAGCCTGCAATCCCACCAATGCTGATCATGGAAATGGCAGCTGCTGATGTTCCTACCGCCATGTGCATCTGAAAACCTAGAACCAAAACCATTAGGGGCACCATAAAAACACCGCCGCCGACTCCTGTGAGCCCCGCCGCGAAGCTAAGTGGAAGAGCCCAAATGACCCATAGCCAAACGTTATCTTTCGGCTCTTTGTTAGCCATAAGTAAATTGGTGGTTAGCATCCTGACCGATACCGCCAGAACGGTTACTCCAAAGATTATCTCCAGCGGCCTTGCGGAAATGTGGCTGGCTAGGGTGGCCCCGCCAAACGCTCCCAAAAGGCCGAAAGCACCCAAGACCAGTGCTGGTTTCCACCAAACCGCTTGCCGTCTATTGTGACCCCAGGCGCTGGCCGCGCATACCGGGAGGATTACGAACAAACCGGTGGCGAAGGCCATTCTAATGGCAATGTCTGAAGGTATGCCCATGTCCTCGTACACCCAGTATTGGACGGGAGTCATCAGCCAGCCTCCGCCTGCTCCCAATGTACCGCTGATCAGACCCTGTACCAGCCCGGTGCATAATAAGGCTATGATATGAATTTCTTCCATCTCACTTCACATCGGGGGCCTCATCGGTGGGGGATTTCGCCGTTAGTAACTGCAAAAGATAAGAGCAAGGCTGGCACTCATGAAGTCCATCATATTGGGATGCATATCTTGGTGCTGCACCAGGCGTCCCTTAATTGCCCATATGATGCGTTAGTTCCTGTCCCCAACTCTCCTTGCTCTCGTCAGTAGGAGAAGGGATACAAGTTGTACCAGAGCCTAATCCTCATTAACCTGTAGTAAAGTCCTCTGGGCTCAAATATTATGAAAATAAGCACCAGAGCAGCAAACGCTATATACGCCATGGCAGGAGCCACCTGATTCGCTAAACTTGGGAAAAGATCCGCTAACCATGGATTAAGATGGTCGGAGGTCACCTTATCTGTCAGCATGATTGCTGTACACCCTAAGATGACACCTGTGGTACTCCCTAACCCACCCACTACGAGCATAGCTAGAAACTTCATAGACAGCAGAAAATTAAATTGGTCAGCGTGAACAAACCCTGCGAAGTAAGCCCATAGCCAACCGGCTACGCCAGCAAAGAAACTGCCGATGAAAAAGGCAAGCAGTTTGGCACGGAAAAGATTGACTCCCATAACCTCGGCAACTATGTCATTATCCCTCACGGCAAGGAACTGCCTTCCAGTGTTTGTCCTGTGAATGTTTTTGACGAGCACTATCGCTCCTATTAAGAGGCCCAGCGTTAGCCACCAGTAGCCTGTATGACCGACTCTGTCGCCAGCTATCACTAAATCAGGCACCTCCATACCAGAGGCACCCCCTGTCCAGCTGAACCTCAATATAGCCCAGGTAATGATAAACTGAGCGGCCATGGTAACCATTACCAAGTAGAACCCTCTTATCCTGAGGGCAGGTATAGCGAAACAAGCCCCTATCATTCCAGCGATAATCCCAGACAGAGGCAGTGTAACCAGAGGTGAGATTCCGTACTTAGTACCCAGGATGGCCGCAGTGTAAGCGCCCACTGCCATGACCGCAGCATGACCCATAGAAAACAGACCAGTAAGACCGAGCAGAACATGAAGACCGAGAGCTGCGACTGCATAAATGCCAAGGGTAATGAACCATACCAGCCAATGCGCAGGCAGATACAGGGACACAGTGAAGAAGAAGACTAAACCTAGGGTTACCAGCGTCCACTGGGCTTTCGTTCTGACAATAGACAACTCTTGTTCGAAAGAAGTATTACGGACACCAAAAGGGAGTTCCATTCGCTATATCCTAAGAGGCAACTTTTCGCCCAAGAGACCCCAAGGTCGAATCAGCAAGATGGCCAACATAATCATCCAGGGGACTACCGGCCCCCAGTCTGAAGCGTAGTAATATGATAGTGCCTCTGCCACACCTATGATAAGCCCTCCCAGAAGACAACCAGGAGTGGACCACAACCCACCAAGAAGCAGTACCGGGAACCCCTTCCCTAGTACCACGAAATCCATTTCCGGGGTTACCATGTTCGTCATGCCTACCAAAATCGCGATCAAGGCAGAGAATATACCGGCGAGGACCCAGGAAATGGAGACGAACCGTTTTACTCTTATCCCCAGGCTCTGGGCCACGGTGCGATTCCATCCCACTACCCTTAGGGCCAGGCCGATCTTGGTGTAATTGAAGAAAAAGAGTAGCAAGATGAAAACCGCTGCCGCTGCTATCAAGCAATAGAGGTGAGCCGGCGAAATGCTCACAGGACCCAGATGTATCAAGCGCGTGGGGGTAAAAGGATAGCCGTATGATTGCCCGCCCCATACCATGATACTAAGGCCCTTCATTAGTAACCACAGCATCAGAGTGGCTATCAGTATGGATATCAGGGGTCGCCCATAGAGAGGGCGTATAATGGATTGCTCAAGGAGCAAAGCCAGGGCCGCCCCAAAGAGAAAGAGCAAAAAGACAGCCAGCCCGAGGGGAATATTTACAGAATCGAGAAGCCAATAGAGAGCGTAAGCCAGGATGAGTATCTGCCCGCCATAAGCCAGGTTGATCACCGTAGTAGACTTGAAAACCACGGAGAAACCCAGAGCAATTAGAGCATACACCCCTCCAACACATATTCCTTGCACTATGACGTCATCCATACTCTTTCCTTACCGACCTTGCCGAGGAGGTTCCACTTCAAGTTCAGCTAGGCTACCCGAGATATACAGCTGTCTCACGCTCAAACCATGAGCTAGCAGCATCCGGAAGGTATCTGGTTGGAGGGCGGACCCGAACGTATAGAGACACCTGGTTTTTCCCAGCCCCAGTCGAGCCTTCAAGGGGCGAAATAGCACTACATCGGATAAACCATGAATGCCCCTCCAGAATAGGTTGGGTCTTCTCCCTTCAAGCTTAAAGTCAGCTATCTTACAGCCTACAGGGAAAAAGAGATTGTAGAGGAATCGCTTGACGAAAGTACTCCCGCTCATCCTACTTTGAATGTTCGAGGCTAGCATCTCCCACAGCATTGAGGGATAGCACACCAAGCTGGGACCGATTTCCCTCATGTCCTGCTGCACGGTCTCCTGATTCTCAGGGAAGTTCATCCTCACACCATGATTCAAACTGCTCATAAGCGCCACACCTTGCTCTACCACCCAGCCTGGCAAGATAAAGGAGAGCCAGTCGTCGGTGTGGAAAACTGGAGTTGCAGAACAGAAGGCGTTATTGGCGGCATGTAGGTTGACATAGGCTAGCCGGATACCCTCAGCCGAGCCAGTGTTCCCTGGAGTGTATTGTATTATGGCTAAGTCATCTCCTTTTACCTGGGCTATGCTCTCATTGAAAAGTCCGGGATGAGAAATGTCGTACGACCTTCCCAATTCTAAGACCTGGTCGAAGCTCATTAAGATTGGATCGTCATAATGCTTCATCCCTTTGCCATACCAATAAATCACCCTTCGCAGCAGGGGCAACTCATCCTCGATTTGGAGCATCTTATCTACCTGCTCCTGGTCTTGAGCCACTACAAACTTAGCCTGGCAGTGCTGAACAATGGCCTTCACCTCATCAGGTGAACTGTCGGACCGCATACCAGCTACCGCTCCACCAGCGGCCTGGGCACCAATCTCAGCCCAAAACCACTCCGGATCATTGTCACCTAGAATGCCTAAAATTTCACCGCGCTCAAACCCAAGGCTTATCAGCCCCAGGGAGAAATGCTTGACCTCTTCATAACCTTCTTTCCAGGTATACTCCCGCCATAAACCAGCCTTCTTGTTCCGCATCCAGACTTGATCGCCCCACCTTTGGCAGTTTCTTTTCAACAACTGGGGTATGGTCACCTCTTCTTCAGCGTTCACGATCTGCATCTGGTACCTTGAGACCTGCCGGAATTCGGTTATTGCGAATGCCACTTGCTGGAGGGACAAACTCCCTTTCAGGTCCGGCGCGACAGCTTGCCATGCTAGTGACGCCTGATCCTATGTGTTGTTCCACATCAAGATTAAGACTCATTGTTATCGAGACTGGCTCTCCACAAAGTGAACTGATCGGCCTTGCTCAGGCACTAATCAGGCCAGAGAAGGGGGCAGAAACCAGTCGGTGATGGCAAACCAATCGTCCTCCGCCAGCCTATATTCAACCAGCCTGAACATCCGGTAGAGGAGTCGCTCTCCTCCATGACACTTGAGAGCCTCACCCCGTCCTGGAGTGGTAATATCAATGGTCTCCAGCGCCTGCCTTAGAGCCGTCCCATCTACATTCTCAGCCCCTACCGCTGCCACTGCCCTGCGCACCACGTCTGTCAGAATCAGGCCGAACTCATATCCCGACATGTAGGTTGTTCCACGCTTCAGTGTCCCTGCTTCTCCTGGTCGGTATCTCAGCAGCGCTTGCTCTATCTCATCCACCCAGGTTGACTCGTCGGTAAACAAGAGCTGAGCATGCATCACACGCAGTCCGTCCAGATGCTCCCCTGGAACGGCAGTCTTTATCAGGGTCCAGAGGCCCAGGACTGCGTTTGTAGCACCAATCACCATGCCCTGGTACCCTCTTTCCCCCAGATCTCTCAAGAAGGCGGCGGAGGATGGACCAGTGGTGCCGAAGACAATGATGTCACAGTCTTTCAGTCGCTGCACCTCCCCGGCAAAGGCTGTGGTTCCTCCGGGCACTGCTGCGTCCTTTATCTGGTATGGTTTGTGCGGCTTTGCTTGGGCCACGTCTTTCAATCCTTGCAGTTGCTCGATGCAGACCGGGCGGCCGCTCTCCCCCAGGTAACCTACAACGGGACCTCCAGGTCTTGCCTGGTAGTTCCATGTCCCCAGAATATAATCCATCGCTGCTTCCATTTCCAGATAAGGCGTCACGGACAGGGAAAACGCCCATTCCTCTTTCAAGGCTTCCGTGATCATGGTAAAAGTAAACGAGGGAATCTTGTCGCGTGCCTGGTCTCTGGCAGTCATTGCGTTGAACTGGGGGACCCAGTGGACTAGCAGGCGCGCCCCTTTACCCTTCAACCACTCATATCCAATGGGAACCCGGGCAAACTCCAACCTGGTGTCGTAGGTAACGATCTCTAGCTTGACTCCTGGTATGGGGTCTGTCTCCTCAATCATGCGGAGATAGTCCTTGAGACCTTTGCCTATGACTTCGCTATTCGCCAGAGCACTGGGGCCCGTTTGATCTCCCAGGACTCCGATAACAATCTTCCTGACCTTTTCCTTCTCCCCGCCACAGCCACCTAAGAGTGGCACGGCCATTAGCACAGCCAATAACCCCAACCCCACCATTTTAATTAGCTTTCTGCTCATGTTCCTCCTCCTTCCTAACATTTGGCGATCTCTTCGCCTGTACGCCAGCAAATCTCACTTTGCTCAGCAGAACAACCGAATGCTAGAGCGATGTTTGGCAAAAGAATAATGTTGACTTTGGACGTTGTATGCCAGTCAATCGCTGAATCCTTTGTCAGGGGTTATCGGACAAGAGTTGTCATCATTCTAACACCGTCTTGAATTCTGTTAAATGAGATATCCCTGCTCAGGAAGTTGCATAACGGGCCACTTCTGAAAGAGGCACGAGTGTGCACTTTATCTTTTCAGGCCTCTCTGCAGGTAGCAAGAAACGCCAGAAGATCGCGCCTTCGGTATGCCCTGTGCAGTCCAGCCAGTTGGGTACGCCCGGATCGCGGTGAGCGAGGACAATCCGAAAGGACCCATCAGGCTCAAAGACCATCTGCTTGCGGTTGAGGGACACCCGTCTATCGCGATACTCAAGCGACTGCATGTGCTTGTTCCAGAGTGAGACGTTGGCGTAGGTACACTCCGGAAGCCTGCCCTCCATCACCAGAGCGTCGTCCGGCCCAAGGTGGAATGGGGCCTGCGCGTAAAATATGTCCACGGCTGCCCATCCCTGTACTCCGGACAGGCGGAAGGAACTCGGCTGGGGAAGTTCGTTGGGTGTCCACGAAACGAAGGGCACCTCCATGGGAGGTATGCTGAGAAGATCGGTGGATTGGCCACGGACAAAGGCAGCCACCTCCCGGATCCTTTGGGCCATGTCATCGTCGCTTGCCGGAGGACGTACCGTCGGCTTCTGCAGCGGTTCGATGCCTAGCTCTATCTTTATGTTTGGGTCTGCGGCTGCTGGGACCTCCTCCTCAAAATAGTGGCGAACCCAGATGGACCCAGCGCTTGGCTGAAGTGGAATCCAGTTGCCTGGATGCTCGTCTGGGCTGAGGATGATCTCGTAGCTCCCATCGGGTGCGAATTGCATATTCTGGTCATTTAGGTCCGCCAGCACCGGCTCGACTGCCATTCCGAGCTTTCCTTCCTGCGCACGGCCATGGATGGTATAGGAAAGATAGCACGCCTGTCCCTTCTTACCGGTAATGCGATAGGACCGGTCCGCTCTGATGCGTGTGAAGTGATAGATCGTGTCTGGGTTGTCGCCGGCAAACTTGCGTGGAGAGTAGATCTTCACAAACTCCGGCCGTTCGGGATCTCCTTCTAGGTAGAAATCAATACCGCCACTGACCACATGGAGCAGATAACGAAATCCCTCGATGACGTCGATATCCTCCCGCACCCGGCCCCATTTCGGATCGAGGTAGGTCTCCGCCGCCTCGCGTAGCGCCCCCAGCAGTTTGTTGAAGGCTATGGCAGTTTGGTAATAATGGTTGCTCATGGCTCCCCTTTCATCCATGACCTCTTTGCCATTGAGTTCAGAAGCCTTCCCTTGTGCAACAACACAACCGAAGACAGCCACAATGTTTGTCATTACAACAATACTAGAGGCTTTGGGTATTGTATGCCCGATAATTACTGAAACTGCTGTAAGGAACTGCCTGACAAGAAGTTGCTCCATCGTGCTATCACCTGTCCACCGTCCTTGTAATGCTCTCCGACGAGGAGCAGATAGATGATCCTCCAGCCGACACTATTGCCGAGGCAGTATTGACAGAGAGGCTCCTTTACTTCATGAGGTTGGAGGGACTGCTCTCCTGGGATGAGGGGGCGACTGGAACGAGCCCGTGCTCGAAAGCAAAGCGACAGATATCCGCATCTCTTCGCAAACACAGCTTACGCAGAATGCGAGATCGGTAGGTCTCGACGGTCTTAGTGCCCACGCCGAGCTCCTCCGCGATTTCTCTCACTTTGTAGCCGCTGGCTATGTGGCATAAGACCTGCAGTTCCCGGTCCGAGAGACTTTCGACAGGGGTCGTATCCATTCCATGGGCCATCATTCGTATCGTTACAGCGTCTATTCCCTCGTTTGACAAGTATCGTTTTCCTCGTGCCACAGCCCGGACTGCACTGTGCAGTTCCTGGGAGGAAGTGCCCTTGGTAATATATCCCAGGGCACCAGCTTTGAGGGCCCGCACGGCATAGTATCTCTCAGGATGCATAGTTAGGACCAATATCCGTCCATTGCGATCGGAGGATATAAGGCGTTTTACAGCTTCCATCCCATCCATCATAGGCATGGAAATATCCAGAATAGCCACATCAGGGCGCACTCTCTCAAACTCTTGGATCGCCTCCATGCCGTTTGATGCCTCAGCCACCACGCGTATATCTGGCGCTTGTTCGAGAATCGTCTTAAGTCCGGCCCGTACCAAGCCATGATCGTCCGCTAGGAGCACCCTAATCACACTTTGCCCTTGCATCCTTACCATCGCTTATAACGATTCAAATAAATTGGGGATAATGACTAAATCCTCAACCAGAAACACCTAAATCAGCATCGTCGGTAGGCGTGCCATAATCTCAGTTCCCTTGCCAGGGCGGCTGGAAATCTTGAGCGTGCCCCCCACCAGATGCGCCCTCTCACGCATGCCCAAGAGCCCTAAGGCACCTTCCGCCGAGATCTTACTGCAATCAAAGCCAATCCCATTGTCAGATATTCTGAGAGCCATCGTTTCGCCCTTCTTGTTCACCTTAACCCTTACCTGCGATGCCCTGGCATGCTTCCAGACATTGGTCAGGGCCTCCTGAAGGATACGGTATGCTGCCGTGGACACCTCCTTGGGAAGACCCAAGTCAGCCGCAGAAGCATCAACAAGGCAGACTATCGAAGTACGCTCCTCAAACTGCTCCGCATACCACTGGATGGCTTTCAACAAGCCTAGGTCATCCAACATCGCAGGTCTTACATCAACGGCAATTCGATGCGAAGTGGCTCTTACTTGCTCTATCAGGCTCACCACTTCTCTCGCCGCTCCATGGACTACCGACGCACCTCCAAGCTGCTCCGCCAAAGATACGGCCTTCATCTTGAGGAAGACAAGCTCCTGACCCAGTTGGTCATGCAAATCCCTGGCGATACGTGATCGCTCCTCCTCCTGAATATTCAGGATTCGTTGAGACAGAAGCCTGAGTTGGGACTCAGAATGCTCCAACGCCTCTTCATGCTGTTTGCGTTCTGTGATATCCATGAAGTTGCCCAAGGTTGCCCGCCTCCTATTGTATTCGATGGAGGCTACCCGCTCCATGACCCATCTGATCTTCCCATCCCTGGTAACAAACCTGAATTCATAAGGTTCAGAGCGCTCTCCTCTCAACATTGCTATAGCCGCTTGTCTCACCTTTCCCCTATCCCCTGGGAGGACAAAGCGGGCAGCATCAGTGCCGAGCAATTCCTCTTCATCATACCCACCATAGTACTGGAACTGGCGATTTACGAACTGGAGCTTTCCATCCTGCAAAATGTATATGCCGATGGGTGAGCTGTCGGCCAAGCGCCTGAATAACTCCTGCGCTTTCTTCCGTTCGTCGATATCCCGATAGACGCAGACTATTCCCGTGGCGTGGCCGTCCTCGCTGCGCAGGATGTTAATTCTACCCTCGACCCACATGGTCGATCCATCCATACGTATCATCTGCCACTCCACTGTCCATGTCCTGGACATGTCCTTTCGTCTGTCCTTGGCAACGGCGATTATCTCGTTAAAGACCTCTGCCAAAACCTCGCGGGAATCAGGTGTTAATCGTTCTCCAGTAAGCTCTCTGCTTTCTACGGGCTCGTTGTAGCCTAGCATACGCCTAACATAAGGACTAGCGTAGGTCATGTGGCCTTTCAAATCTACGACAAAGACACCGTCGGTCATATTCTTGGCTAGTAGACGGTAGCTGCTTTCGGTATCTTGCAGTCTCTCCACCGCTCTTCGGTACTCCATTACTGACGTTTCCAATTCCATGACCCGCTGGCGCAATCTATCTATCAGTTGGTCTTTCGTTGTCGTGTTTTGATCCTGCATGTCGACGCCCCATGGACGGTGGCTGTTCAGGTACCTGTCAGCAGAGAGAAGCAGCCCAGCACACCAAAGTGCTGCCCCAGTCATCCTCTAATTGATATCACCTGTGTCCGCAGATGTCAAATGAGTGAACTCAGCTCGCCACAAAGTGCCACCGGGCTCCATGGCAAATCACATGATCACTCATGGGCAACACGATACTTCGAGTAACTTCCTGTCGGGTGATTCCTGACATGGAAATCAGCAGTCTGCTGGCATACGTTTCCCCAAGTCCAGGCTATCCTTTTGCTAAATGGGTGTGAAAAGATAGGTTGGAAGGAGAAATTGGAGGTCGAATATGTAGACAGAGCCCTGTTCTCCTGCCTCAGCTACCAGATAGAGGTCTTTTCTTGGCCAAAATCGTTTTCAAGAACAACAAGGAGGCTGAAGTGAAGAATGTCATCATTGTTATGATGGACACTCTGCGCCCCGATCACCTCGGGTGCTACGGAAACAAGTGGATAAAGACGCCAAACCTGGATCAATTCGCCAGAGAAAGCATGGTCTTTGATAGGGCTGTAGCGGAGACCCTGCCCACCCTGCAGGTGCGGCGGGCTCTCTTCACCGGTATGCGTGTCTACCCCTTTGACAAGCAACCCTTCTCTTCAGAGAGGGAAGCTGCGGCTGCCGGAACGGGCTATATGGGTGTACCCAAGGTCGCTATGCCAGGCTGGGATCCTATTCCCTGGGACATAGTTACCCTGGCGGAGATTTTACAAGGCGTTGAGCTAGCTGGCGTCCTCCAAGAGCATGCCAGCCAATATGCAGCCTACCGGACAGCTCTTATCAGCGATACTTCACCCTACTTCTCCGGTGCGTGGATGAACTACCATCGCGGTTTCTCCCATTTCGACTGGGTTCGCGGTCAGATACTTGATCCCTATGGTGTGCCTTCTGTGATCGAGGAAGCAGACTTGGCCCGCTATGTACCCGATTGGTTTAGAAATGACTGGTTAGCCAATGTCCTGCCGCTGTATTTGGCCAACGTGCGAAAGCGAAAGGGAGAAGAGGATCACTTCGGCCCTCAGACCTTCAAGCGTTCTATTGAGTGGTTAGAGGAAAGCCACAAAGCCAAGGATCCCTTCCTACTCGTGGCAGATTCCTGGGACCCTCATGAACCTTGGGATCCGCCGCAGAAGTACGTTGACCTTTATGATCCCGGCTACAAAGGCATTGAGATGATTTTGGATTTCTATGGCCCCACTAAGCTAATGTCCGAGAAGGAATTGAACCACATGCGGGCCCTGTATGCCGGAGAAGTGACCTTAGTTGATGCTTGGTTTGGCAAGTTCATGGACAAGGTACGTGAGCTGGGACTGCTCGATAACACCCTCATCGTGGTAACGTCCGACCATGGCCACCAGCTTGGCGAGCATGGTATAGCTGGCAAGCTCCCGGCAGGGATGTACAACGAGTTGATAGACTGTGTTCTTATGATCCGGCATCCACAAGGTATCGGAGCCGGGCAGCGGAGCAATGCCCTGGTACAACACCAGGACATCTGTACCACTATCTTGAACTTCGTTGGCATTAAGGCTCCCTACGAGTTGGATGGCAAAGATCTGATGCCCATAATGACGGGAGAAAAAACCAAGGTCCGTGACTATGCCACCTGTGGTTACGTACTGAATGTGTGGTGTCGCGACGATGACTATGTTCTTATTTGCCGCACCACCGGTGAGGAACCACAGCTCTTTGACATGAAGAATGACCCAGAGCAGCGCGAGAACATTGCCCCGGGCAAGCCGCAGGTGGTCAAGCGCATGTATGACTTGATGCTTGTCGATGCAAAGGGAGGACCAATAACACCTAACTACTCGATACCAGAGGGAGTTCAAGGCGCGCGCTGGCTGGACTGGTCGCCTTTTAGAGAATTTGAAATGCCGTAAACTGACTCCTTAGTCAACAAGACAACCCGCCAAGCGAGGGACGCTGGAAGGCTGAAACTAGTTCGTCCCGATCAGCGACTCAGGAAATGGCGTGAGGATGTTCTACCTAAGTAGATAGGGGAGTGCTATGGGAATTGGACAGGGCTTTGTCGGGCCGCTTCAGCGTCCTAGGTCTAACCAGTGAGGAAGGCTTTCTGCGTGCGAATGTCCTGCGCGAGTTCGGTACTCATACAGTTATGCCTACGAGGAGCTCGTTTTTGGGACTTATGATAGTCGCCATGATCCTCATGGAGACGGTAGTCTGTGCTGCACGCTCTACGTCATGGGCATACGGCTAACCAATAACAGAAAAGGAGGAACCGCCATGGTAGCTAATCCTAGGGACAAATTCGTCGATCTCGCTGGCTTGAGTCCAGAAGAAGCCAGGTTCTTTTATACTGGCGGCCCGTCACAGGTGGCTGAGAGGACCTGGTTCATGCAGTTTGGGTGTGGCTGCACGGCGTTTGAGACGGACGAGGGTCTGGTTTTGGTCGATACAGGGCCCAGACCGCAGGCGCCTGTGATAGCCAGTGAGATTCGCAAGCATACCTTAGCACCGCTGCATACGACCATCTACACCCACGGCCACATCGATCATGCCTATGCGTTGCGTCCTTTTCTGGTTGATGGACAGGCCCGTCCGCAAGTCATTGGACACCGCACCATGCCAGCCCGCTTCGCTCGTTATCAGAGCACCTCACGACACAATGCAGCTGTCAACATCCGCCAGTTCGACGGCGAGGTTCCGGACAAGGCTGTCTTCGAGGTGGCTGGAGCTGCCATAACCTACCAGACACCTGATCTGATCCCTAACACACTCTATGAGGACCGTCTCACATTGGAGGTTGGTGGTCTCACGTTTGAGCTCCATCACGCTCGAGGCGAGACCGATGATCATACTTGGGTCTTCTGCCCCCAACGCAGTGTCCTGTGCTCCGGTGATCTCATCATCTGGGCCGTCCCCAATGCCGGCAATCCACAGAAGGTACAACGCTATCCGTGGGACTGGGCGCAGGCACTAAGGGAGATGGCAGCTTTGCGACCTTCTACCCTCTGTCCTGGTCACGGTGGACCGGTCATAGACAACCCAGACCTCGTGCAGCGCATTCTTCTGGAGACCGCCGACTACCTCGACTCCATCGTGCAGCAGTCCCTAACAGCAATAGAAAACGGCTCACCACCCCATGTGGATATAGTTCGCAGCGTCCGGCCACCGACGACAGAATCACCATGGCTACAGCCGCTCTATGACGAGGCTGAGTTCATTTGTCGCAATGTGATCCGTTATTACACAGGCTGGTACACCGGTCGGCCGAGCGAACTTAAACCAGCCCCCCGCTCTGCAGTTGCCACTGAAGTCGCCCAGCTGATCGGCGGCGCAGCCTACTTAGCTGACAGGGCAGCAGCGATTGCCAAAGGCGGAGACATAAGACTGGCCTGCCACTTGGCTGACTATGCCCTGGAGGCGGCACCGCGAGACGCTCATGTGCAGGACGTTGTCGCCCGGATTTACGAACAGCGAGCCGCATCCGAGACCAGCCTCATGGCTGTTAACCTGTTCCGTTCAGCGGCTGCCTATGCGCGGGCCGGTCGGCCCTTCGCCTGATTATCCTCGAGGACCTAAAATGGGGGTAGAGAAGCGGGTGCTTGTGGGATCAGAAGTCACCAAGGGACCAACTAAGATCACTACTGGAACAGCAAGGAGATCGAAGTGAGCGTCATTGTCTTTGTGTCCGATACTATGTGCGCCAGCCACGTGTGCTGGTACGGAAACGAGTAGATGAGAACACCCGGTCTTGTAGACTAAAGGGGTCTGTCTAACGTGCATTGTGCTTCGTAAAGTGTGCAGGAGGAACAGGTGAAGGAGGTTGTCGATGGCTGAGAAAGGAAGAGCAGCAATCTATAACGGTCTGGGCAAACCCATGGAGATCGTCGAGTATCCGGTACCAGAACCAGAACCTGGAGCAATCCTGGTCAAAGTTTCCGTGGCTAACATTTGTGGCTCGGACCTCCACCAGTGGCGAGGGGACATAGACCTCGCTGCTCTGGGAATGCCACTGCCAGTGATTCTAGGCCACGAGATGACGGGGAGGGTCGCCAAGCTCGGTGTTGGCATTTCCAGCGACTCTGCCGGCCAGCCTTTGGAGGTAGGAGATCGCGTGGTATACCCCTACTTCAATCCTTGTGGGCGGTGCTCTGCATGCCTCAAAGGGCGCCACGCAGAATGTCAAGCGAATCTCGTGTTCATGTGGCCTTGCGAGCCGGAACCGCATTTCTTTGGGGCTTATGCTGACTACTATTACCTTCGCCCGAACAGCGCCGTCTTCAAGGTTCCAGATGACCTGAGTGATAAGATGGTAGCCTCTGTAAACTGTGCCCTTTCCGAGGTCCTCTATGGCCTGGAGAGGGTAAACCTGAGCTTTGGGGAGACGGTTGTCATTCAGGGAGCTGGTGGCCTTGGCATCAACGCGACTGCAGTGGCCAAGGAGATGGGTGCCCACAAGGTGATTGTTATCGATGGCTTACCTGATCGTCTGGAGTTGGCCAAGGCCTTTGGTGCCGATGAGGTAATTGACATGAGGGAGTTTGAGACAGCCGAGGCGCGGGTACAGCGTGTCAGAGAAATCACTGAAGGCTCAGGTGCGGATGTGGTTGCCGAGTTGGTAGGCACGCCCAAGGCCATACCTGAAGGATTGGATATGCTTTCCAACGGCGGACGCTTACTCGAGATTGGTAACATAAGCCCTGGCCACGGAACCTTTGAGGCAGACCCGGCTCTCCTGGTCATGGGGTCTAAGAACATCTGTTGCGTGGTCTTCTACGGACGCGATACGATTAAGAAAGCGCTCGATTTCCTGAGCCGAACCAAGGACAAATATCCTTTCGAGAGAATACTATCGCGGTCCTATCGCTTAGAAGAAATAAACATTGCTTTCGAGGAACAGGACAAGGGCCTGGTTTCGCGGGCTGCCATCGTGATGTAGGCGTTCACTCCCGGCTTGGATGGCTCCGTCTGTATGTAGTCAGCAAGAACCAGATACGCACGGCAGCGGTAGAAGGAGGAGCCGATGGCTGTTGGCTATGAGGCTAACTGACAGATTCGCGTAGTCAGGTTCAATCGTCCTGGCAAGCGGAACGCTCTGGCTAAGAGCGATCTTGCAGAGCTGACGACACTGGAAGGTGTGTTCAGTGGTGATCCGGATCCCTGGGTTCTGATTCTGACTGGCGCCGGAACCATGGCTGACGGCATCTCAAAAGGGGGGGAGGAAATCATCCGGCTTCTTGAGAAGTCAAAGTTGCTGCCAGTGGAGATAAAGGTAAGGTCGCAGAGTATAATGACAATATTGGAGCCGATAGCACGTGCTCCGGGTATAAGACTTCGGGGCTAGCGCCCACGCTTGGCCGAGGAGGCAAAGGCTAGCCTTTGCGAATATCTGTGACACAGAGGGACGTGACCCCAGCATTCTTCCGGTTCGGGTTTCGTCACTTTGTCCCCTGTCCTAGCAATATCCCTCTTTAACTCAGCCATCGGCTTAAGCTGTGTATGAACGTGTCCTGATTGAACTTTCCATCTTTTTGTGCAGCGAACCAAATAAATCATCCTGCCTTCTCCAAATCTGTGACAACGGGCCAGCTACCTGACTGTCCCTCGGCATGATGATTTACTCTCCCCCTACCAAATGTATGCCCAGCCGATGAGGATAGTAGAAACCCAGTATTCATACAGCGTTTTTGACCTGGTTTGGGAGGTGCCTGCCACGACCTCAATCTGG
>VGOE01000057.1 GCA_016876035.1 Chloroflexota bacterium | reverse complement strand
CATTGGCCCGACAAGAGAGCCGCCATAGGTTATTTTGCACTGGATAGCACCAAGGTCATCTTTTGTGGCAACATGATAGCACGATTGTTGGTAATGATTTGTCACAGTCCTTTCTGAGACAGGCTCTTCAGCTCGATCCCTACATCTTAGGTGATTCAAATCGCACAGTTGACACCCTCTTGCGGTTATGGTATTCTTGCGACTAGATGCACTTGCGATTAGCTGCCGTGCTGTAGGAGGGATGATGCATATTCCGGATGGTTTTCTAAGCACTGCTACCATAGCCACGACCTTTGCTGTTTCCGCCGGCGGCGTGGCCTGTGCTGTGGGAGTGGCAAACAAGAAGCTGGAAGATAAGCGAATCCCCTTGCTCGGGGTAACGGCTGCTTTTATCTTTGCGGCTCAAATGCTGAACTTCCCTGTAGCTGGGGGCACCTCTGGGCACCTTCTGGGATCAACTCTGGCAGCCATTCTTCTAGGGCCGTGGATGGCGGTGCTGATAATGGCCTGTGTTCTCATGGTGCAGTGTTTGTTGTTTCAGGACGGGGGACTTCTGGCACTGGGGGCAAATGTGCTGAACATGGGCGTTATTGCCAGCTTTGTGGGTTATTACCTCTATCAGGGTATTAGCAGCCTCATGGGTCGAGACAGGAGAGGCATGATGGTAGGTGCTTTTGTTGGTGCTTGGAGCGGGGTTTTTCTGGCTGCCTCTGCCTGCGCCGCCGAGTTGTGGGTTTCAGGGACTTCGCCGTTTTCTGTGGTTTTTCCTGCCATGGCAGGCTGGCATGCCCTTATTGGCATCGGGGAAGGACTTATCACTGTGACAGTCCTCAGTTTGGTACTGGCAGCAAGAAGAGATCTGCTGCAGCCGCAAAAGGTGTAAAGGAGAAAGGATATGAGACTGAAAGTGAAGTGGTGGCATGTTGCTTTGCTCCTTTCCGTGTTAGTGGCGCTCCTCTCACCTCTAGCCTCTGGTTCTCCTGACGGACTGGAGAAAGTGGCTGAGGATAAGGGGTTTATCAAACAGGCCAAGAATCCCCCCTTCGAGCTTATCGCCGATTATGTTTTCCCGGGCGTGGAAAACGAAGCCGCAGCTACGATACTGGCTGGTATAGTGGGTACTCTACTTATTTTCGGACTTACCTATGGTGTGGCGCGGCTGCTCCGAGCCAAGAGAAGCAGAGACCAGGAGAGAAGTCCAGTCCGAGAATCAAGACCTCCCTTATCCAGCGGCTAGGCAGGATCGGATGGAGCACAACTTCCTCGACCGCTATAGTGATCTTGATAGCATCATCCACAAGCTCGATCCGCGTACTAAGCTTATCACCACGCTGTTTTTCGTCTTAGCGGTGGTTATGACGCCAGCCACTGAGTGGCGAGCCTTTGTCAGCTATTTTGCCTTCATTAGCCTCTTGCTGTTACTTTCGAAGTTACCGCTGCTGTATGTAGCAAAGCGGGCGCTGGTGATCATTCCCTTCGTTCTGTTGATTGGTATCTTCAACCTCTTTAGATCGGGAGAGACGATGGTAAGTATTCATGTCTGGCATTGGCAGGTGTCTGTTACACATGAGGGACTGCTGGTCTTTCGTACAGTCTTTATTAAGGCTTCTCTGTCTATCATGAGTCTGATCTTGCTGTCCTCCACGACCAAGTTTCCTGTTCTTTTGAAGGGGTTGCAGCAGTTGAGAATGCCCAAGGTGATGACTTTGACCCTTTCCTTTGCCTACAGGTATATCTTCGTTCTAGTTGACGAAGCAATGCGGATGCGCCGTGCCAGAGACAGTCGCAACTTCGGCGGCAAGCGCCTCTGGCAGTTGAAAACCATCGGCAATATGGTGGGCACGCTCTTTCTGCGCACCTATGAAAGGGGAGAAAGGGTCTATGCCGCGATGGCCTCCCGGGGCTATGATGGACGAATTATCGAAGCGAATCCTTTGAGTTTCAGCTATAGGGATGCCTATTTTAGTGTTGCTACTGCGCTGGTCTTGGTGTCCATCGGCCTCGTGTCGTTACTCCGATAACCCGAGGAAAACACAATTTTGGCTCCACTCTGAAAAGGAAAAGCAGTGAAAGAGATTATAAAGATAGATCGTCTCTCCTTCAGGTACCCTGATGGACACCAGGCACTGCGCGATATTAGTCTGGTGATAGGCGAAGGCGAGACCGTAGGGTTGATCGGCCCAAACGGGGCGGGTAAATCAACATTGATGCTTCACCTGAACGGCGTCCTGCAAAGCGATGGCACAGTCCAGGTTTTTGGCGCGCCCCCCAAAGGTAAGAGCCTTAAGACTATTAGAAACAAGGTAGGTCTGGTTTTCCAGGATCCCAACGACCAACTCTTCTCTCCCACCGTGTTTGATGATGTCGCCTTTGGCCCAATCAATATGGGCCTTCCTGAAGCCGAAATTCAGCAGCGAGTGAGCCAAGCTTTGAGTTCGGTGGGAATGAGCGGATACGAGCCACGCTTCTCTCATCATCTCAGTATGGGAGAGAAGAAACGCATTGCTATTGCCACTGTACTCTCCATGAGCCCAGAAATTCTGGTACTTGATGAGCCAACCAGCAACCTGGATCCCAGGGGGAAGTGGTCTTTTGTGGAGTTGCTGAAAGAATTGCCGATGACAAAGATTGTGGCTACGCACGATTTGGAGGTTGTGTCGGCACTTTGCCGGCGCACTATCCTCTTGGATGAAGGAAGAATAATAGCTGACGGGCCTACTGATTGCATCTTGTCTGACGCCGACTTGCTTGAGGCACACGGACTGGGGCGACCAAAGCAAGAGAAGATGTGGGCCCCCATCAAACCGTCTCTCCAATAGCCTGCTACTCCAGGTGACGATCTCAGGGCACAGAAGACCGTTAGGCTTGACAGCTAATGGCCACAGCCGTATCATCGCCTGGGGGGCAGGAGATCGAGAGCAACCTGCCCTCGAATACTCTGAGTAGGCCAACGCAGACCAGCATTCTTAGCAGGAGACATCAATGAAAGTCCTGGGTATCATGGGAAGCCCCCGAATAAAAGGCAATACAGATGCGTTGTTGGATCAGGCCCTGGAAGGGGCGAGAAGCCGGGGGGCTGAAGTAGAGAAAATCATAGTAGACAAGCTCAATATAGCCCCCTGCCGCGAATACTATGGCTGTACCAAGGATGGCAATTGCGTCATCAGAGATGATATGGATGAAATATATCCCAAACTCCTGAGCGCCGATAGTGTCATAATAGCGTCACCGATGTTCTTCTACGGGCTGAGCGCTCAGGCCAAGGCACTTATCGACCGCTGCCAGGCACTGTGGGCCAGAAAGCATGTACTTAAGCAGAACGTCTCGGCTTCCGGCAGGAAGGGTGCTTTCATAGCTGTCGGAGCAACCAAAGGCAAGAATCTGTTCAACGGGTCTATACTGACGGTAAAATACTTCTTCGAGGCCATAAGCGTTGATTACAGCGATGAGCTTTTGGTGCGCGGTGTTGACCAGAGGGGTGAGATCAGAGAACATCCGACGGCACTGGCAGACGCCTTTGCACTAGGCAAGAGGCTGGCTATAAGGTAGATGCCCGCGCCGTACCGGAGAGGGAGATGAGTCAATGAAGAATCAAGTGGAGAGAAGAACCGAAGCGCTGAAAACGGCATTGCAAATGGAGGTAGATGGGAAGGAGTTCTACCAAAAATCCGGGGCGATGAGCTACAGTTCCATAGCGAGAACGCTGTTCCAGCATCTAGCCGAGCAAGAGGACGTCCACTATAGAAAAATTAAGGAAATCTACGAAGCTGTTACCAAAAAACAGGGGTGGCCGGAAGGAGAGACTGTCCTTAAGCAGGAGAAGAGCCTGAGAAACGTCTTCAGGGAGGCCCTAGAGGGCCTGGGCCAAAACGCCAAAGCCGCCTCAGGAGAGCTTGAAGCGATCGAGACAGCTATGAAGATGGAAGACAAGAGTTATAGCTTCTACTGGAGTCGAGGCAAGGAAGCGACCTCTCCTGCGGAGAAAGCCTTTTACCAGGCGCTAACTGCCGAGGAAAGAATCCACTATCTCACCCTGCTGGACTCCCACGAATATCTGTCTGACCCGCAGGGCTGGTTTACTAAGTCCGAGCACTGGGGTCTGGATGGCGCATAAGTGGGGTGGCGGGACATTAACCAGAATACGGCCGGATGTGTCCGAAGGGCGGGTATACCTAATGGTCTCAGGCGTCAAGCTTTCGGCAGACGAAACGGCAGGCAATGGCAGTTGAAGTAGAGCACCTGAAATCCATTCCCTATTTCGCTGGCCTGGGTCCCCGCGAACTCGAGGCAATCAGGCAGCTTGTCTTCGAGAGGTCGGTTAACAGGGGCGAACTGATCCTGCTGGAGGGTGAACCCACTCAGACGGTTTATTTTGTAGTTACCGGAGCGGTCAAAGCTTTCAAGACCTCAGCCGCAGGCAAGGAACAGATTCTTTGCATCCTGCGACCGGGGGATTCCTTCAACGACGTTTCCGTGTTTGACGGTGGGCCGAACCCCGTGAGCGCCACAGCCATGAGCTCGGTTAAGCTGTATGGAATAAGCAAAACCAACATGGAAACCATAATGCGTGAGCACTCTCGGGTAGCCCCTAATGTTATAAAGGTATTAACCGCGAAGGTGCGACACTTTATCTCCCTGGTGGAAGACCTATCCTTTAGACACGTTACAAGCAGAGTAGCCAAACTCCTCCTGGAGTATGCCACCGACCGTAAAGGGGAAGGAGAGGAAAGGAGCCCGAGGCCCAGGCTGACCCAGCAGGATATGGCGGCTATGGTGGGGACAGCACGTGAAGTAGTGGGCCGATCGCTTAAGGCTCTGGAGGAAGAGGGGGCAATAAGGATGGAGAGACACCGCATTGCCATTCTCAACAAAGAAGCCCTGAAGGAGATGAGCGGTGTTGGCGAGGGATAAAGCAGGAAAGAGACGAAAGTCACATTGGTCCAACCCTGAATGTGCTAATATTCATGGCATTATAGGGGGTAGTAATGCTTGAAATGCCTGTGGTGAACCAGGAGCTTTGCAACCTGTGTGGCTTGTGCGTAGAGGTGTGTCGCTGTGGTGCGCTCCTGCTTGCTGGCAACAGTATCGTGGTCGTGGAGACAACGGAATGCGGATACTGCACGGAATGCGAAATAGTCTGTCCCATGAACGCTATACGCTGCCCCTACGAGATCATCATTGAAGAATACCCCTGATGCTGGCAAGGGCCACCGGGATAACACTACTGGGGTGATGCGCGCCCATTTCTCTACAGCATCCGGCGGGAGGGAATACCCTAGTGCTCAGTTGCAGTAATTCGCGTTACATCAGTGACTCAGAGACCCTTCTCCCGCCTCAGGCGGGCGGATCAGGGTGACAAAATAGGCCCGTCATTCTGAGCCGAAGCCCTGATCCTTCACGAAGTGAAAGGGAAGGGGTAACGAAGAATCTCATTTCACTGATTTCCGCAAGAAAGCACTAGCTAGGGGGCAGGCTGTTGACTCCGAGTATTCAGGTCTTTGCCGTCTGTTGTAGTATCGGGGCTATTGGCCCGTCGCTCAAGGTCAGCCATAGCTGCTGACATCGCCGCTCCGCCGATCAGGATATTAGCACAAACGTAGGTCCACACCAGCAAGACTATTACACTGGCCAGTGAGCCATAAACCAAGTTGTAGTAGCCCAGATGGCGGATATACCAACCCAGTAGAGCATTAACAATCACGAGTATTGCTGCGGTTACCACACTTGGCAGTAAGACGTAACGCCACTTCACCTTGGTTGTGGGAACGAACTTATAGAGCATCATGATGACACCTGCAATAGCAAGGAAGAAAACGAAGTTCGTCACGATGTTTCCGAGAACGCTACCGCCAGTGAGATGGAGTTCTGTGCCAGGAAAGTCTATGTGTCGCACCAGTTTGAAGAGGAGAGTCCCCACATAGGCAATCAAAACGAGAAGAGCCGTACCTATCAGCAGGGAGAACTCCCACAGCTTCCGCCGCAAGAAGGTCCTGTTACCAGCCCCCGTAAGTCCCCAGGCCCGGTTGATAGATCGCATCACTGCCCCAAAGAAGAGAGTGGAGGAAAGCAACGTTCCCAGAAAGCCGACGATGCCCAAAGGGCCACGTAAGGCTGCGGCGCTTTCCACGGCCCTGTCAAGAAAGTCTAGGGTTACAGGTGTCTCCTCGCCGAAACGCTGAACAAACCAGTTGACGATCTCCTCTGGCTCGGTGACATAGCTGAGTATGCTGACAAAGAGAATAGTCGCTGGCAGAAGAGAGAGAAGGGCATAGAAGGCTACCCCAGCGGCCAGGTGCATACCTTCCTGATTAGAGAACCGGCGTGTTGTAGCCCGCATAAGCAGGAATGTCTTGGCCAGGAAGACAGCAACCCAGTCGCTCCAAGATTCCAGAGCTTTGCTGCGTATCTCTACATTCCATACCTCCTCGGGGTAGGAGCGATTGAGAGACATACGCAACTGCTTCCACGTCGAAAGCAGAGCTTTCTTGCACATGGTCTTTCTCTAGCGGCGACTTCAGGCGTTGACCTGTGGAGCAATGTTACCAGAGTCCTCCCACCAGGGCAATTAGACGGCTGAAGGGTAGTTTGCGACAAAAGTCGCATACACAGACAGCTTGGCACTATACAATATTGTGTGCTGGAAAGGAGGCCCGTGATGGCAGCAATAGCAGTGGCGAATGAAGAGAGAGCAATAAGAGAAAAGTTTGTTGGTGAACAATGCAGACATCATTGGGTGATTGAAGATGCGGCGGGACGTGCAAGCGATGGGGTGTGCAAGTTTTGCGGAGCGCACAAAGCATTCATGAACTATCTGCCTGATTGCTTGCAAGCGGACGAAGAGGAGTATGAAGCATGGCTCAAGCGGCAGAGAGATTATATGAGAGGCAGGGAACTGGAGGACGAAGAAGCACTAGAGGTGGCAAGGGTATGATAGCAGCGAAATCCCGTGAAGCAAGATCGGGGTCACAGCATAGAGTTACCAGGTGGTACCCCAAAAAGGATGACGACGCAATAATTGGGCGCTGGGCAGACGCCTGTAGCCAGATACATGAGTCTTGTCGTGATTGTACAGTTCTCGAACAGTGCCAGGACCTGGTGGACAGGTTGATAGCTTGTATGGATGTCAGGCCACCGAGACACCGCGAAGTGGTGGGCAGAGAGAATTAGCAGGTAAAGGAAAAGGAGGAAATAGCACGCGGGAATGCGAAAAGGTGTGGCGGAAGATTGGGGAAATTGTCTGGGGTGGGGTCTTCCCTCCGAACTTCCGGATTGCTTAGCCCCCCTAAGTAAGAAGCCCCACCCCAGGCTTGAGAGGATTGACAGCCAAGGACTTGCTACGGTGACTGGAGCTTCGTTGAAGCACCAAAAACTGATCTAGTAAAGGAGATGAGTACTTACTTCCATTAGTTAGCTGCAATATGAGGCATTGTCGCTTCCAGCAGGTTTCGTGCGGATTCCGTGCTTGACACGGAATCCACCGTACATACCTTCTGGATTTCTTGTGGCTGTCAGGTATGGGACCTGATACACACCCCTAGCGTCATAGTACGTGATCGGCCAGGAGTACACCGGTTGGTGGGCCAAGCCCTTCTTACTGCTGCCTGAGGATGTTCAGTTATGAAGTGGTTCCAATCCTGGCAGGTGAGGTTGCTCTGGCCCTAATAATAATCTACCGATTTCTTCCCATCTGCGACATGCTATATCCTCAAGCATGCATGCCCCGTGGATCGAATTATCATTCGATACAACTATCCACCCACGAGTTTTTGCCAAAGCCATAACCTGAGCATCTACAGATTTTCTGCCGCTCGGGCTTTTCCAGAATCCTGGATAATTCTTACCACCGATGTTGAATTGTGGCCCGTATTTTCGCTCTATGTCTGGCAGTAGTTCTAGCGCCCTGTAATCTAAGTTGACAACAAAGTGGTATTTCTTTTCCCACTGCTCAACCACATTCGCCAGCTTATCTGTCTTCTGGCGTAATTCCCTATAAACCCCTTCAGGAATTTTCAGTCTCCCACTTTTCACCAAATCCTTCATCTTACGTAGCAAGTCTGCGTCTCGCAGGTCGATTAATGCTGCTGAATCACAACAAAAAATGTTTTGTGGAAGAATTATGTTGCCTCGCGGCTTCTGGGATTTTCTCGCACCCACGATACGAACCTTTCAGCTTGCTCCACCTTCATGCCAAGGATTTCGGCTAAATCCAATTTAGAGATTGCTCCATGCTCATAGGCTACTGATATGAGGTTTGCAACTGGACGGCCGATCTCCAACAACCTACGTTCAGCTTTTGTTCTTCTCCCCTTTCCACCTGAAAAACCGCTGAAGAACGGCTTACGTAAATCCCAAGAAGCACGTTTATCACGGTAAAAACCTTTACGAGCAAGTTCCATTTCTTCCAGTGAAATGGCAATGACGTCACGGCTAACTTTAAAGACTTGCCTAATTTCATCTAAAAGAGCGTCTCCCCAACGGGGACGCTTTTCATAGAGGTTCCGGCTTTTGAGATAAAGCTCAAATTCCTTTTTGGGCACCAGAATTTCAGCTGCAAACTGGTTGGCAAAGCGTTCAACGTTTGCACCTTTTGCCTGACCACGAAAATCACACACTAATCCTGGGTATTTGATTAGTAAGTGTGCCCATTCATGTAAAAGGGTGAAGGTCCGACCTGTAGCAGCTTCCATGTCCATGCGGTTCACAAGAAGTGCCGGGGCGCGTGGTGAATCCCATCTGGAGGCTCCCCTCACCTCGTTCGCCTTTAGTTTCAGAGCTATAACGAATGCTCCTCTCAATTCAATTGCTTTTCTCCAGAAATCAAAGGCCTCATTTGCCGTCGCCCACCGTTCTCTTGTCTCTGGTGTGAAACCAAATCGCTCTCGTTCTCTTCCCGCGACCGATTCCACAGGCTCGTTTATATCGACCGTCTCGATGTCGACTTCATGTGGTAGGTCAAGATTTTCTACTAACGAGGCCAGGTAATCTGTAAGTCTGAGAAATTCGCTCAAATGCACATGGGTCTCATAACTCAGAACCTCGATTTTCTCAACCGTCAGGCCTCTGAAATCCAGTATTTGCTTCTCTTCAGGAGGTGAATCCAAGAAGAAATAACCTACCGGGCAATCGTACACTTCAGCTATGTTCTGGAGGTCGGATAACGCCGGAACTGCTCTCGCGTGTTCCCAATCCATTATCCGCTCAGCAGCTATAGCCGCCAAAGATTCTACTTGCTCCGGCCTGAGTCCCATGCGGGTCCTTGCCCATCTTAGTATCTCGGGATTCGCCCACTTTTCCGGCAACTGTACGTGTGTATTGATGGCCATATTAAATTCAATCTCCAAACTCGATATCCTATTTCTAAATTTACTCAATCGGCCAGGCAGAAATCAAGGTGTCTATCTCTGCCATCAGGCGAATGGTCTCTTTAATCGCCACCACTATCTTCTGATAATGGACTCGTTCATCGTAGGTGAGTGTTCTGCCCTTGCGGTCCTTGAGCCACTTCTGGCAGACCTGGTAACCGCCGATGTGGAAGCCCCAAACCTCCGGTGGCACGCCTTCAAAGTGCTGCTCTTTGTTGATGTAGACGCGCCTGGCAGTCTCATTATAGGTGACCTTTTCCACCGCATTGGAGCCGGAGACATCGAATTTTATCCTGGTACGAAGCCCTTCAAGGACTGGTGATTCCATCAGGTGAAGTGAGACCAGCGCGGCCCCCTTATCTGCCAGCGCCTTGAAAAGCCCCTTATCCGAAGTCAGTGGCAGGCGCGGGAAGTCTATTTTCAGGAGCTCCGCATAGCGGCTGCGGTATGTGGGTGAGTAGAAGATGGCGTAAGCATAGTTGAAGATGTCCTCCGGGCCGAAGGTCTCTTTGAGGTCACCATTGCCATCCTCAACGGACTTCAGGCCCAGTCTTTCTGACAAAGCCTTGACGAACTCTGGATTCAAATTAGGGCGGCGGCCTTCCTTAAACTGCATCTCACCTTCGCTGGGATAGACGTATAGCGGAAACACCTGATTGGCTTCGCGAGATGCTGCTGATATAGCTACATCAACAACCAGATGACTCGTTACAAAAGCGTGTTGCCACGTTCCTCCTACACCTCGAGGCAATAGGAGAGCCTTCGACCCATGCAGGATATTTCGCATTACCTGTAAGCGGGGGCGGTCGACAAAAGCCTCGTGATAAAAGAAGGAACGAACATCGAAGGGCCGATATGTACACCGCACGAAGTCTTCTTGCCAACTGGCATCTCTTATCAGCATTGCTCTCGCACTAGGAAGAGACCATTCCCCCGTCTCTTTCAAGTCAAACCTTTCCATTATGGTATCATCAGAAATCTTGCCTTGCCTTATTAAGTCGATACGTTCCTGCAACCGATCTATATCGAAATCAATTACGAGGTGGTCCCTGTGCGTCTGGATGCCCATAGTGTTTATGGGGAGTATTTCGGTAATCTTCCACCCCTTCTGATACTCGTTCAAGAGGTTCCCTTGAACAGGTACAAAGAGGTAGAAAGGACTGCTTGGTGTAACCTCCGCCCAGTCCGTCGTGCTGATATCCGTCTCACTGAGAGCGTGATATTTCGTACCCGGCTGGGGATTAGGCCATTTGCCACGAAGCCCCCACAAGTCAGCATAGTGGACCTTGGCTTGCCCGCTCTTTCCTAGCTCTTTGATGAAAAGACCGATAGCTACCCCCTGCTGTATGTCAAACACATTTTGATCTCTCCCGCCGTCCGGAGCGACTTTCTTTTTCCTGATGTTGCCATGAAGATTGAGGATGTAAATGTCAGTGAAGCTATTCATCAGCGACTGGCGCATACCTCGGAAAGTGGGGTTGTCGAGATAGGAATGGTCAGTGATAAAACCCAATATACCCTGTCCAGTGCGTTCGATCCTCCACTGTCCAAAGCGGATAAACTTCACATAGTCATTCTGAAGCCATTTTGGATTTTTCTCCCCCAGTGGTTTGCCGTCCACTTGGTAGTAGTCGTCGAGTAGCTCACCAATGAAGTTCGGCACAGTGGCTATGAGCGAGCGCTTTGCCGTTACCCATTCCCATCGCCCACCCAGTCGCTTTTTGTACCTCGCACCGGCCTTTATGCGTTCTTGCTCCGTAGATGCATTTGCCGATATACCGGAATAAGGCGGATTGCCCAGCACCACCATGATCGGCTTTTCCTTCTTGATTTGGGCTGCAGCGTTAGCTTCCTCGCTTATCCACCGCGCAAAGAGAACCTCGGAGTGCTTAATGGCCTCCTCAAGCGTATTCGTGAGGTAGATGCCCAAGCGCTGGTCGCTCTTGAACTGGTAATCTGTCTCCTGCAGCAAAAGCCCTAGCTTGAGGTGAGCTACTGCGTAGGGCGCCATGAGCAATTCAAAGCCAAAAATGCGCGGCAGGAGTTTGTCAGCCACGTAGTCGTTCCACATGCCCTTCTGCTTCTGGCCGACCATGACCTCGTGTATCTCGTTCACTATCGTGTAGAGGAAGGTGGCAGTGCCCACTGCCGGGTCAAGAATCAGCGTCTTGTCATCAGCCAGCCCTTGAGGCTTGTTAAAGCGGGTCTTCAGCAGGTAATCAATAGAGCGCACAATGTAAGACACCACCGGCTCAGGGGTGTAGTAGACGCCACGTATCTTTCGAACTCTGGGGTCATACTGAGCGAGAAAAGTTTCATAGAAGTGCACTACCGGGTCTTCCTTCGCCGTACGCTTGCCAAAGTCCTTCAGGATGGAGGACATGTCAGCCTGCGCCAGCAACTGCACCAGGTCATCAACCTCGGGAGCGATTATTTCCGGTAGTCCAGCCCCGACTATATGGTCAAAGATGTTGCGCAGAAAGGGATTGGTTTTCGGCACCAGGTCCCTGGCGTCCTGGCGGGTGAACGTTGTACCATTGGGGCTGTTACATCGAGCCGCGAATAGGCCGTAAGCAATGGTCTGGGCATACATATCAGCGAATTGCTCGGTGGTGAGGTCGGGCACAAGGGTATCGCAGAATGCCTGGTAAAGGTTGTTCAGCGATGGCAAATTCAACTTTTTCTGGAAAGCAGCCGTGACCAGTTCACGGAGTCTGTGGGCCAGGCGTGCCATCTGTCTAGCCAGTTCTTTCGGTGTACCCACAGCCTCAGCCTTGTGAGCCAGAAAATCATTCAGGAGTTCAGCCACGGCTTGCAGGCCAGCCTTGTCCGGCTTGATTCTACCGTCCTTTGCTGCTGTCCCCAGACGTGCTGAAAGCCGGCGTCCCCCGTCCACATACCAGCGGAACCCCAGGTAGTCTGTCAGAACGATATTCGGAAGGGAGCTGAGATACCGCTTCAACTGTACCGACTTTTCGGCTTCATCCAAGCTCTTACCAACATCTTTGGCCTCCATGTAGCCAATCTGAAAGGCCCCTTTGGTAACCAGAAAATCGGGAGCACCGCATTCAATTCGCTGAGGCTCATTGGTGGCGGTAACACCCTTTACCAGGCCTTCCACCAGCATCTTAAGAGCTGGCCGGTGGGTATGCTCGGTAGCATTGCCAGCAGCCAATTCCCTTTCGATGGCATGCAGATATCCAGTCAATATCTTCGCAGTTGCCTCCGTCACTAGCCGCTCCTGACGCTTCACCTGGGATTTACCCGCATTATACTACATTATGTGGAGGTGCACATAAAGAGGTTCGGCTGCGTCAAGACGACGAGTCATCGCCGGATAGGCGCGATAGCAGAACCGTTCATAGTAGAATCCATGGTTCTATAGTAGAATATGGGAAAAGGGGAAAGGTGAAGCCGACTCCCATCCGGCAGCAGTACCTCAGGATAAAGCAGAGATACCCGGAAGTCGTTGTCCTCTTTCGCCTGGGAGACTTCTACGAGGCCTTTGATGATGACGCCGTCCTCGTCTCTCAGGTGCTGGAAATCACCCTCACCTCCAGAGAATTGGGCCGGGGAAACAAGATTCCCATGGCCGGTGTGCCTCACCACGCCCTGGACAACTACCTGGCCAAACTCATCAACCGGGGATACAAGGTAGCCATCTGCGAGCAACTGAGTCCTCCGGGGAAGGGGCTGGTGGAAAGGGACGTGGTAAGGGTGGTGACGCCAGGAACCATAGTCGAACCGAGCCTTCTTGAGGGAACAGCGAACAACTACCTGGCCAGCGTGATCATTGCCAACGACCAGGCCGGGCTGGCCTATGTGGATATAACCACCTCCGAGTTTGCCACCACTCAGCTTGCTGCTGACCGCCTCCTCCCTGAGCTGGAACGCCTGCAACCATCGGAAGTTATTTCCCCACGCCACCTGGACCTTTCTGATTTGACCCAGGTGGCCACTCTAACGCCCGTGGATGACGACTGGTTCGAACTGGAAACAGCTAGCCAGGCATTGCTAGACCATTTCGGCGCTGTCACGCTCGAGGGCTACGGCTGCGCCCACCTGCCGCAGGCCATAAGAGCCGCCGGCACGATCATTCGTTACCTCCAGGAGAACCAGAAGGCTGCCTTGGGCGTATTAACACGGCTCACCACCTACTCCACCGAAGGCTACATGGTCCTGGACGCCCAGACCAGGCGCAACCTGGAAATCTTCCGCAACAGCCGCCTGGGAACCACTGCTGGCTCGCTCCTGTCAGTCATTGACCTGACCCAAACGTCCATGGGGGGCAGGCTGCTCAAGCGGTGGTTGGGGCATCCCCTCCTGGACATAGCACAACTGGTGGAACGGCAGGACGCCATAGAGAAGTTCTGCGCAGATAACATTAATCGCGGCAGGGTGATAGCGCTGCTCCATCAGATAGCAGACCTGGAACGGCTGGCCAACAGGGTCAGGGCAGGCCAGGCTACTCCCAAGGAACTCGTGACGCTGCGGCGCAGCCTGGAGATCATCCCCCAGATCAAGGCGGTCCTTCAAGACGCCTCTGCACCCCACTGGTTGACAGAAAGGCTCCAGCCCTGCGAGGAAGTGGTCGCCCTGATCTCCCAGGCCATTGCCGATGATCCTCCGATGAATCCAGAAGAAGGCGGAGCGATCAGGCAGGGCTTCTCACCGGAGCTGGACCAGCTCCGAGACGCCTCAAAGGATGCCAGGCGATACCTGGCAAATCTGGAGCGGCAGGAGAGGGAACGGACGGGGATCAAGTCTCTGAAGGTAGGCTACAATAAGGTCTTTGGCTATTACATCGAGGTGAGCAAGTCTAACCTTGACCACGTGCCAGAGGACTACATACGGAAACAGACGCTCACCGGTGGGGAACGCTTCTTCACCGTGGAGCTAAAAGAATATGAGTCACACATCCTCAATGCCCAGACCAGAATATCTGAACTGGAGTCAGCTATCTTCCGCCAGATATGCCAGCAGGTTGGCGGTTGGCGGGAGCGCCTCCTGATTCTGGCCGATGCCCTGGCCCATCTCGACGTTTTCTCCAGCCTGGCCGAGGTGGCGGTACGAAACAATTACCACCGCCCCGTGCTGACCAACGACGACACGATAGCTATCAACGGTGGGCGTCATCCTGTAGTGGAGCAGAGTCTGACTAACGACAGGTTCATCCCCAATGACACCCACCTGTCCAATAAGGACGCGCAACTCATCATCCTCACCGGCCCCAACATGTCCGGCAAGTCCACCTATCTGCGGCAGGTGGCGCTGATTGTGCTGCTCGCCCAGATTGGCAGCTTTGTGCCCGCGGACTCGGCTACCACTGGGCTGGTGGACCGCATCTTTACCAGGATCGGGGCACAGGAAGACCTGGCTGCGGGCCAATCTACCTTCATGGTGGAGATGGTGGAGACAGCCAACATCCTGAACAATGCCACGCCTCGCTCCCTGATTATCCTGGATGAGATCGGGCGGGGTACCAGCACCTATGACGGGCTTTCCATCGCTCATGCCGTGGCCGAGTATGTTCATAATCATCCCAGGCTGGGGGCGAAGACCCTCTTTGCCACCCACTATCATGAACTGGTGGAGTTAGCCAGTTACTTGCCCCGGGTGAAGAACTTCAATGTGGCGGTGACCGAGGAAGGGGGGAAGGTGGTTTTCCTGCGCAAAGTCATACCCGGAGGCGCTGATAAAAGCTACGGTATTCATGTGGCCCAACTCGCCGGCCTGCCCAGGGGAGTGCTGCACCGGGCCCAGGAAGTGCTGGCGGAACTGGAGGGTGATCATCAGCCGAAGCTGCCCAGGAAGCCCAAAGGCCGTGGCCGCCATGTGCCTGAAGCGCCGCCTCAGCAACTCCTCTTATTTGGGCAAACGCCACCGGTGGTGGAGGAAATCCGCAAACTGGATCTGGATTCGCTCAGTCCGCTGGAGGCACTGAACAAGCTCTACGAATTGCAGAGGAAGGCCAAGGAAGGCTAGTGCTTCCCTGTCAAAATCAGCGAAACGAGATTCTTCGCTACCCCTTCCCTTTCACTTCGTGAAGGATCAGGGCTTTGGCTCAGAATGACCCATGCTGGTTCACGCCAGCACCACAAGGAATGAAAATGACGAGGCAGGCTGCCGTCACAGGGTTCCTGGATTCCCGCTTCCGCGGGAATGACTGACTGGAGGGTAGCGGACAGACTTGAAGGTCTGTCCCTACTTGCGCCGGAATGGTAAGGGGAGGAGCCTGGACACGAGGAGAGGGCGGACTCCCGGACGGGCAGAGGCAAGCTCTGCCCCTACATTCCCCCTTCCACCCCACCTGGATTCCGGCTTTCGCCGGAATCCCCCATGAGTATTTTGCAACACTCTCCACGAAGGATGAAAATAAAGTTGCGCTGGCTTACGCCGGAGTTCGTCTTGCC
>VGOE01000056.1 GCA_016876035.1 Chloroflexota bacterium | reverse complement strand
CAAGCGATACGTTGTGGATATGGGTATAGAACGCCCCAGTCTCCCAACAAGCGCTGCATGTACGGGAGGAACTGAAAGCACCCCTCCCTCAATTGCTCTGGCTTCCCACGGGCGCAGAAAATCTCGCTCCTCTTCAATCGTCATACTGTAGTGGCGCCGTCCGCCCCATGTGTTCCGTCTCTCTTCATCTTGATGGCGAGTACTGCTACGATTGCGAAACACCGTCCTCTTACTGATCCCCAGTATCTCTGACGTCTGGCTTGTGTCCAAACCTGCCTCAGCGATCAATAAAACCGACAACGCCTTGCGAAGCTCCGTTACTGTAGTCGCTTTGTCCCTGAGTTCACATGCTCTTGTTACTTCCTCATCCGAAAACCGGGCTGTTCTTGCCATGGAATCACCTCCATGGCAATATTATATATTAACTGTCATCTTGAATGCAATACAGAATTAGCTCAGGTACTTAGATGGGATATCTATGGAGTAGGCCTTCAAGGTAGTCCCGATGAGCGCCTTGGTCTTCTCATCTGGCTCAAGGAGAGGCAGACGAGGCTTTCCTACAGCAAAGCCTACGTGGTTAAGAGCATACTTGATGGGGATTGGGTTAGCCACGACAAAGAGAGCGTTGACTAGGGGCAACAGATTGCGGTGAATCTGCGCTGCCTCCGCCGGATGGCCGTTAAGGAACTTCTCCATCATCGTCTTGATCCGACTACCTACCAGATGAGAAGCAACGCTGATGACACCGTAGCCCCCCAAAGCTAGAATTGGCAAGGTATCGCCATCGTTGCCGCTGTAAACCAGAAAGTCCTTCCTGCTATCGCTGATAATCTTGGTGATCTGCTCCAGATTGCCACTAGCCTCTTTTACGCCCACGATGTTCTCAATCTGGGACAGCCTGGAAACGGTTTCTGCTGATAGGTTAGTGACCGTCCTGCCAGGCACATTGTACAGGATGCAGGGAAGGCTAGTGTTTTCCGCAATGACCTTGAAGTGTTGGAACAAGCCATCTTGAGTCGGCCTGTTATAATAGGGAACCACCAACAAGATGGCATCTGCCCCTGCCTTCTCTGCCCCCTTTGTTAACTCTATACTTTCCCTGGTATTGTAGCTGCCAGTACCAGCCACCACCCCTTGCCCGACGGCTGACTTCACCTCGGCAAACAGGCGCAACTTTTCCTCCTTGCTTAGAGTGGGAGACTCGCCGGTGGTACCGGAAACTACCACTCCTTCGCTCCCTGATTCAAACAAAGCCTGTGCCAATCTTTTCGCTTGCCGGTAGTCTATATCCCCCCTTTCATCAAAAGGGGTCACCATGGCTGTGATAAGACGACCGAGATTTGCCATTACCTGACTCCTTTGGAACAATTTATCAACCACTCTGCACTGGTGAAGGCTGCCGAGCTCTCTTCTAAACTACGCGACGTGCCGAGAGGCTTGCTATAGGTGATACCCGTCTAATTATAAGACATAAATGTCGAATTTCAATACCCCTAATCTCTTCGCAATCCGGGGTCAGTTCCAAGCCTTCCCGTCTAGCTCTCCAACCACCAGTGGCAGCGCCACCCAAGTGGAGAGCCATCTGTCTCCTTACTCACTTTAAGCTAGATCCCTATGGACCAGCTCTTCGGCAATCTGGACAGCATTGAGGGCAGCTCCCTTACGAAGGTTGTCACTCACAATCCAAAGGACCAAGCCGTTAGGATGAGACGCGTCCCGCCTAATCCGTCCCACAAACACCTCATCCTTACCTGCTGCCAGTGCCGGATAAGGATAAAGCCTGGTCCGAGGATCGTCCATGACCTTCACCCCAGGAGCCTGAGCTAGAAGATGTCTAGCTTCCTCAACGGACATGGAGCGAGTGAACTCCGCATGGACGACCTCGCTGTGGCCAACATATACCGGCACCCGAACGCAGGTAGCAGATATGGCTATATCAGGCGCATGCATAATCTTGCGTGTCTCTTCTACCATCTTCCACTCTTCCTTGGTATAGCCGTTGTCCAGAAAAACATCGATCTCAGGCAGTAGGTTGAAGCCGATCTGGTAAGGGTAGACTTCAGGGGTTGCTTTCCCCCCATCAAGGATGACCCTGGATTGGACACGCAGTTCCTCTATGGCAGCACTGCCTGTTCCTGACACAGACTGGTAGGTAGCCACAGTTATTCGCTTTATAGGGTTGACCTTATGCAGCGGATATAACGCTACCACCATTTGGATGGTCGAGCAATTGGGGTTGGCAATGATCCCATGATGGTTCCTTACATCCTCAGGATTGATCTCGGGCACTACCAGGGGCACATCTGCCTCCATCCTAAAAGCAGCACTGTTGTCAACCACGATAGCACCAGCGCGCGCCGCCAGCGGAGAGAACTGTCGGCTGATGTCGGCACCGGCAGAGAAAAGCGCAATATCAATGCCTCCAAAAGAATCCGGCGCCGTTTCCTTCACTTCTATGTCTTGATTGTTCACTTTGAGTCTCTTGCCAACTGAGCGGTCTGAGGCGTAGAGGCTGATCGAAGACATAGGGAAACGCCGCTGTTCCAGAATTCTTATGAACTCTTGGCCCACTAAACCAGTAGCGCCCACAATAGCAACATGGTACTTTTTCATCTTTTTCTATAACCCTAACAGTTTGTCAAGGCCATAGACCAACCCTTTGTACTCGGATACCTTCTTGATGGCCATAATCACGCCCGGCATGAAGCACTGCCGACTGATAGTGTCATGGCGAATGCTCAGCGTCTGCCCTGCTGCCCCGTAGATCACCTCTTGGTGTGCCAGAAGTCCCGGAAGCCGCACACTGTGTAGAGCGATGCCCTCTAGCTCTCCCCCCCTAGTGCCACTGAGAGTTTCCTTGTGCACTCTTGGATAGAGGAAAGGCTTCTCTCTTGACTCCCTGATAGCCCTGGCAGTGGAGAGGGCAGTCCCTGAAGGTGCGTCAAGCTTTTGCTCATGGTGCATCTCGATGATTTCGGCATAATCGAAGAACTTGGCTGCTATTCTGGCCAAGTGGATCATCACTACGGCCCCCAGTGCGAAGTTGGGCGCCACCACCGCCCCCACCCCATTGGTCTTTGCCATCTGGTCGATCTGAGTCAAGTTATCTGGTGAGAGACCGGTGGTGCCGATCACCAGGTTTACCTTTCTCTTTGTCGCGATGCGCGCTGCGGAGAGGGCGGCTTCGGCCATACTGAAATCCACCAGGACTTCAGGGTGAATGCCATGGAGAAGGTCTTCTAGTGTAGAAGAAAGAGGAATAGACCTGGATATGTCTGGCAACAAAAGGGACTTGTCTTTAGCCTTTATGTCTACCGCCCCTACTGGTTCCAGTTCAGGATCGGTGCAGAGGGCATTGGTTACCTCTCTCCCCATCCTTCCCAGGGCACCATGGACTACCACTTTGATGGCCATGCCCCTTCCTTTGTCTCAATCACTCTCAGCGTGGGGAGTTTCCCCGTGGGGGAGGTTCCCCCCCAGGCCGGTGATAACGCCTGCCTCCCGGGCTGCTCCTCGTATCACGCTGCCCATCGGGGTACTTTCTGGGGCGGTAGCTCCGGGTCGGTGGCACTGCTTCCTCTGATCCTTTATCTGTGTCAGAAGCCCCCTGAAATACGGCACGGCGGGAAAGGCTTATCTTGCCTCCCTGGCGATCGATATCCTTCACCATGACAGTGATCTCATCGCCCACCTTGACCACGTCTTCCACGCTGGGCACTCGGTAATCGGCCAGCTCGCTGATATGAACCAACCCATCCTTGCCGGGAAGGATTTCCACTACAGCTCCGAAGGGAAGGATGCGAGTCACCTTCCCGGTGTAAATGCCGCCAACTTCCACTTCCTTGGTCAGCTCTTCAATCAAGGCAATCGCCTTCTGGGCTGCTGCCGGATCCGTGGAGCCGATGAGCACAGTGCCATCGTCTTCCACATCTACAGTTGCCTTTGACTTCTCTACTATAGATCTGATCATCCTGCCACCGGGTCCTATGACAGCTCCTATCTTGCTTGGGTCGATGTTTATCTTGACCATCCTCGGTGCGTACTTGCTCAGCTCAGGGCGACTGGAGGCGATTGTCTCCAGCATTTTGCCAAGGACGAAAAGACGCGCTTCATGAGCTTGATCCAGAGCTTTCTCCAAGATCTCCTGGCGCAAGCCCTTGATCTTGATGTCCATCTGCAACGCGGTTATCCCGTTCGCCGTGCCCGCCACCTTGAAGTCCATATCCCCGTAGGCATCCTCCAGGCCTTCGAGGTCAGTGAGGACGGCAAATCGGCCGTCTTCTCTGGTGACCAGGCCCATAGCTACTCCCGCCACGGGCGCTCTGATAGGTATGCCAGCATCCATAAGGGACAAGGTGCTGGCGCAAACCGATGCCATGGACGTGCTACCGTTAGAACTGAGGACTTCAGATACCAATCGGATAGTGTACGGGAAATCCTCCTCTGACGGGATTACGGGGATAAGGGCTTTCTCCACAAGAGCACCATGGCCAATCTCGCGGCGCGATGGGGTACCGGTGCGTTTTATTTCGCCAGTGGAGAACGGGGGGAAGTTGTAGTGATGCATGAAACGCTTGCTTTCCTCCAAGGTGAGCCCATCCAGCGTTTGTTCATCGCCCGCCGAACCAAGGGTAGCGATATTCAGTACCTGAGTTAGACCCCGACTGAATAAACCTGAGCCGTGGGTGCGGGGCAGAAGCCCCACTTCACACTTGATGTGACGAATATCCGCTAACTGACGGCCATCGGGCCGAAGGCCTTTCTCTAATATGCTGGCCCTTAGCTCTGCCTTTAGCCTGGCTTCAAACACAGAAGAGACTTGGTCAGCCTGATAGCGCTCCTTTAGCTTTTCAATCAATTCTCTCTTCCAGTCTGATAGCAATTCATCCCGTTCTAGCTTGCCCTTGCCAATAAGCTCGCTAAACTTGCCCGCAAGAGCCATAGAGACAGCGGCTTCCAGCTCGGGGTCAGGCTTGTCTATCCCAAAGCTCACCTTGGCCTTGCCACAGAAGGCCCGAAGTCGCTCTTGAAGGGCGATAATCTGCTGGTTAGTCTGATGCCCGAGTTTTATGGCATCCAGAACAACTTTCTCGGGGGCCTCTTTAGCACCTGCTTCTATCATCACCACCGCCTCTTTTGTGCTGGCGACAACCAGATCGATGAGGCTTTCTTGAAGTTGGCTATAGGTGGGGTTGATCACGAACTCGCCATCGATATGGCCAACGCGAACAGTGCTCACCGGTCCCTCGAAAGGAATTTCTGACAAGGTGAGAGCGGTGGAAGCACCTACAGCGGCTAACACCTCAGGAGAATTTTCTTGATCTGCTGAGAGAACAGTAGTTATGATCTGCACTTCCTGCCGAAACTCTTTGGGGAAGAGAGGGCGAAGCAGGCGGTCGGTCAGGCGACTAGAGAGAACTGCCTGCTGGCCGGGCCGCCCTTCCCTTCGAAAGAATCCCCCTGGTATCTTGCCAGCCGCGTAGAGCCTTTCTTCGTAGTCTACGGTTAACGGGAAGAAGGTTGCTCCTTCCCTGAGTTCCTTGGCCATGCAGACTGTTACCAGCACCACCGTATCGCCATAGCTTGCAGTAACAGCACCACTTGCCAACGTGGCTAGTTCACCTGTTTTCAATGCGAGTGTGTTTTGACCGATTAGAGTATCAACCAGGTGCAACACGTCAGAATCATCCTCCTACTAGGATGTCAGGTGCACAACCCTCAGAAGATGCCAGCGGTGACTATTTCCGCAGACTGAGCTTTCCTATAAGCTCGCGGTAGCGCCCCACATCCTCCCTCTTCAAATAAGCGAGCAGCCGTTTCCGCTGCCCTACCAGCTTCAGCAGTCCGCGTTGAGAATGATGGTCTTCGCGATGTATTTTCAGGTGCTCAGTCAACTGGTTTATCCGCTCTGTCAAGAGAGCCACCTGAACCGCGGTAGATCCAGTATCCTTCTCATGAAGCCTGAACTGCTCTACAGTGGCTTCCTTTTTCTCCTTGTCCAACTTGAACTCCGATTCGCTTTTGTTTATCAAACCTTATAACAGTAACGGTTAATTATAGCAACCACCTCGGCAAGGTGCAACCAGCGATTGTATTTTGCAAAGGGGCAGAGCCTAGCCACTCGGCAGGCACCCCCACATCCCGTAATGCTGCGCGCTCGCAAAGCAGGCTGGAAGTCCTACACAGGCCACTCCAGAGTCCCCCTGCCATAAGCACAACATGTCATCCAGAGTGGGGAGCCTAAAGACCTTGTAGGTGTATTCGGTAGCCAGCCTTACACCACACTCGCCGTTGGAAACCATCATGTGATCATCGATGGAGAAAGTCGTGGAGACTAACAACATCACTGAGCACTTAGACTGACATTTTCACTAGGCGGATACACCCGAATTTGACCCAGAAATCGGGATGCCTTATCCTACAGCCGAAACGTTTCGTGTCACCGAGGCGAGTGTAGAACTGGCGGTGCTCATCATGTTTGGCATACCGAGTGCGATCTAGAAGAAAGAGACTGTTGCAAGGTCCAGAAGGCAAGGAGGAAGGAATGAGGGTCCTGGCATTCAATGGTAGTCCTAAGGCGGGGAAGAGTAACACCTCCCTAATCCTCGATCCGTTTCTCGAGGGTATGAAAGAAGTTGGGGCGGAGGTCGAGTTCTTCTACACTAAGAAGCTCAAGATCAACCCCTGTCAGGGAGAGCGCTCCTGCAGTACCAGCACCCCTGGTGAGTGCATCCAGAAGGATGATGACATGGCAATGCTATACCCCAAGATGCGCCAGGCAGAAGTATGGGTTTTTGCCACACCGGTGTATTGGGGAGGGATGACTGGGCCACTGAAGAATCTGATGGATCGCATGGTGCCGCTGCTGCAACCCTTTGCCCAGCCAAGCGATGCCTTCACTAATAATGGGCAAAAGCAGAATATGGTCGTGCTTGTTTCCAACTGTGGCTGGTGGGATCTGAACATCTTTGACATGCTGGTGGCCCACATGAAGGCCTTTTCCCTGGGTGTCGGCAGAAGGTTTGCCGGAGCGCTGCTGCGGCCCCACGGGCCTGCTTTGGGGCCGATGAAGGAGATGGGTGCGCCGGTGGGCGATGTCTTTGAGGCCGCCAGGAGAGCAGGGCACGAACTCGCCCGCGACGGCAGGATGTCAAAGGAGACCCTGTCTATTGTTAGCCGAGAGCTTCTACCGCGGGAAACCTACATCGGAGGCAAGCTCTGACCACGTGCTTTCCGAACCTGAATTCCGGTGCCGAGCCAGTGGACAGAAGGGCAGGTGGATGCCGAGCAATATCTTGTAGTAACTATGTCCTTCGTTGCTCCCTTTCTTCGTTCTTGGCGTCTGATCTTTGGCAATGTCACAGTAGCCTATTACTGAACCCTCGACTGCCCTATTAGAGGCACCAGAGGCAAATTCACCCTCGGGTTGTCCAGACGCTATTCGTAATGTGTGTCTATTGGCTTCGCCAGTCAGTGTTAGTCTTTGGTCGTGACAAAGAGGTCGGCAACCCGGTCGGCCACTAGAGCGCCGCCATCCGCAGGCAGGACTATGCCTGTCACGAAAGATGATCTGTCGGAGCACAACCAGGTGATTACATCCGCGATCTCTTCTGTTTCGCCCATGCGGTTCATTGCGTGGGCCCTGTCCACAATGGCTTTGGCTTCTGGCATATACTGGAAAAAGGCTCGAAACGCTGGCGTGAGTATAGCACCTGGAGCCACGGCATTCACCCGAATGCCTCGCGCCGCATATTCGGCGGCAGCACACATGGTGAGCGCATTGATCCCTCCTTTGCTGGCGCTGTAGTGTGCCTGATATGGCTCGCCCTTGATTCCGGCCACGGAGCTTACATTGACGATTGACCCACCACCTCTCGCCAGCATCACCGGGATTTCATATTTCATGGACAGCCATGTGCCAGTCAAGTTCACCGTAATGGCCTTATGCCACTCATCCTCGTCCAGCAGGTGTGCGTCTACCCGTTGCTGCTGTTGGTAGAAAGCGTTGTTGCAAGCACAGTGCAGTCCGCCAAAGGTGTCCACGATCCGTTTGACCATGGCTTCAACCTGGTCGGCTTTAGAAACGTCGGCCTGGACCATGATTGCTTCACCACCGGCATTTCTAATTATTCTGACGGTTTCCAGACCGCCTTCAACGTTGATATCATTGACGGTGACTTTAGCGCCCTCCTTAGCGAGCATAATAGCTGTTGCTCGTCCAATCCCAGATGCGGCGCCAGTAACAAGTGCCACCTTATTCTCCAAGAGACCCATTTCCTTTGCTCTCCTTAGTTCAGATTAGCTTTCTGAGACCACCTTGGTGAAGTATAGCCCATTTTTCATATGGTCATGGGCAGTTACAGTGACAGTCGAAAGCGGCGAAAGACTCGAGATCGCGGGGTGCCCGAGGTGGGGCATCCTACCCTATGTCCTTCGATGACTCAGCTTAGCCGCGAGACCGAATTTGGTTATCATGCGTAACTGATTGAAGCATCGCCTCCTTCTTGTCGCCGTTAGTAGGCTTGGATGCGCAACGCTCCTTATGTTACCTCTTCCTCTCCCAGTTCTTCAATACCTCACGGGCACTGTTGTAGCCCGGCAGGGCGGTCACACCTGGGCCGGGATGGCACGCTGACCCACAAAGATAGAGATTTTCCACCGGAGTCCTGTAGCTCGACCATCCCACCACTGGCCTGAAGTCAAACATCTGCCCCGGCTGCATTACACCATGAGAGTAGTCTCCCCCGGTGATGCCAAACATATTCTCGTAGTGCAGAGGCGTGAAGACAATCCTGTCCATGATGGCGTTCTTGAGGTTCGGGGCATATTTGCTTATCTGGCCGATGACCTTGTCTGCCATCTCTTCCTTCAGCCACTTGTGCTGCTCTCTTGGAATGGTGATCGGGTAATATTGCGAGAAGAAAGTGGCGGAGTGGTAGCCGGGTGGGGCCAGGCTATCGTCGAAGATGCTGGGGATGTAATACGACACCAGCGGGTCTTCGGGTATGCGGCCCCATTTGCAGGCCTCCCAGCACTGCTCCAAATGCTCCGGCGAGGGATAGTAGGCCATGTTCCACCTGAGATTGTTCTCGTTCGCGAAAGCGAGATGTCCGGTGAACTGGGGCAGTTCACTAAGCGTGACGTGAATCTGGATATAGGGGTTCATGTAGTTTATCCTCTTGACCATGCGAACGAAATCTGAGGGCAGGTTGTCCTCCCCGACCAAGCCCACGAAGGTGGCAGTGGCATCAGCGTTAGACAGGACTACTCTGGCTGATATCTTCTCGCCGTTGGCGAGCTGCACCCCAACGGCCCTGCCGTTTTCCACCAGGATTCTCTTAACCCTGTTCCCGAGTATTACCTTACCACCCTTCTCTTCCAGCGACCTCTTCATGGCTTCCGAGAGCGTCCCCATGCCACCTTTGGTCATCCGAAACATGTGTGCCAGCCCATGAGGTGCCAAATGGTAGACAAGCGAGAGAGCACTTCCTGGGGTGTAAGGGCCCATGCCGCTGCCATCCGCCGCCATTCCGGCCAGGGATCCCTGTATCGACTGATGCTTTTCGGGGTCAGGAAAGAACTCTCGAACCAGGTCCATGCAACTGCTGAAGAAGAATCTCCTCATGGCGTCTTTGGCTTCAACACTGGGCGCGGAATCGATCAAGGCTCCCACGGAGGGAGGTGCTTTGAAAGCCGCTCTGGCCGTAGCCGCGCGAAAGATGTTGCAGAGGTCAATGAGGCGGTTGATGCTTTCCAGGGCGTCCGCACCATGATCCTTTCGCAGATGCTCCTCCATCTTGGCAGGGTCGCTGTTGAATATGAGCGGTGTTTGTCCTGGGGCACCGAAGGTACAGTAGGAAGTGGGCGGCTCGATGATCTCCAGACCATGCTTTTCCAGTTCCAGGGCCTCAATAAGATGCTGGCTGAAGAACATCAGCGCCCAGGCGCCAATGTTGTGCTTGAATCCTTTGAAATACTCTGCCGTCCCAGCCATCCCGCCCACGTACCGCTGCTTCTCCACGCTGAGCACCTTCAAGCCTTCTTTGGCCAGAACAATCGCTGCCGCCAGACCATTGTGGCCTGCTCCTATCACAATTGCATCGTAGTCAGCCATTTCCAATCTCCTTATCCAAATTGGGCTCTTGTCTGTCCTTTTCTCTTGCCTTTTTGCTCGTCCTTGTGCTGGCAAGCGATCAGGCCAACTTCAATCAACATTCCTTGCACGCCCCATATGGACCGGCCATTAGAGTGGGGTCACTCTTGCCGAGCATCGCAAGCTAAGTCGGCAGTCCAAAATAGGATCTTACTCTCGTCAAATCTTCTCTTGACGGAAGAGCCCTCAGCCCGGCTCGGCTCGGAATGGGCAACCCTATTCCTTTCTTGATGTCCACAAGCATCTCGGCAGTCTTGGCGGCTACCATGGTAGGGTTGAGGATGGGCACGTCTTGTCCACTGACGGTGATCTTGTTGAAGCCAGCCATGCCACAAATGGGGGCTAGACCGCAGCAACCGACTATTACCACATCGGCACCATCGGCGACAAGCTCCCTGGCTGCTTCAGCAACAACGTCAGCGACAGAATTTGGATTCTCTATGCCCTTCATCAGCACTTCCAAAAAGGGACCCTTGTGCACTCTCATACCGCTACATCTGTCCTCAAGACGATGCGTCCTGACTATCTCCTCAAGGAAGCTGATTGCTCCTGGCATGTTGGGGGCGACCAACCCAAACTTGCGGCCTAATTGATAGGCAAGAAGCATGGTTGACTCTGCTGGCCCAACGAGAGGTATGCCAACTACTGACCTGGCTTCGTTTACCCCGGCATCGGCGAAGAAATTTATCCATGCTGCGTCAAACCCCTCGTTCTCTGCCTCGATGAACGCCTCTATGATTGCCCTTGTGTCCAGGAAAACAAAGTACGGGTGGGCAAAATCCAGGGGGTGATCTGTTCTTAGGGCAATCCTCAAATTCTTGGGTATCACTTCGGTATCGGATCGCAAAACCTTGTCGAAACTTGGCCTTAGCAGAGCGGCAAACGCTTCTCCGCTGGAGTCTTCCGGAGCCTCAGTCGGCCCAACCAAGCAGATTTTCATCTCGCCTCCTCTGTATTCGTATGTTGTCGACCCAGTTGCGTCATCCCGTGGATTGAACCCTTCCCCAGTGTACCAAACACCTGATGATACCACAGCGGGGCCAAAACCGCCTTATTCAAGACAACGTCCTTGGTGTTCAGGCGTAATGGATACTGAAGCAGTTCAATGGCCTCTCGTTCAAAATTACTTGACAGTCAGAGGAGGGATGTGATATGCTCAGCCCACAAACGATGGCTCGTACGAATATGACGCTATCGATGATTAATATGGCAAATACGAGGCAACGAAGCGAAAGGAGGATTGGCAATGAAGTGTAGAATGGTCGTGGCTTTTCTTCTGATACTGGTGGTGTTAGTGCCCTTTTCCGCCTTCGGTTGTGGCGGTGGGAATGGTGACAAGGTGACAATCACCGTAGGCTTCTTGACAGATTTCACGGGCCCGGGCGGGCCCGCGATTGCAAAGCTGTACCCGGTGATACAGGACTTAGTTAAGTATTACAATGGCGAGGAACTCATACGTGACGCCAAAGTGCAATTGATTACCTATGATACTCGCATGGATCCTGCCAGATACGTACCTGGCTATGATTGGTTGAGGGAGCGGGGGGCAAAGGTGATCCTCACCTCTGTACCAGGGGTTGCGGACACAGCCAAACCCTTTGCAGAGAGAGACGGGATCCCGATATTTTCCTTCCTGCACAGCAAGGCCATGATGGAGCCTCCGGGAGCGGAGTGGGTGTTTAGCGTTACCATCCCGTCTGGGCCCGAGGTGAAAACGCTGCTCAATTGGGTCAGCGAAAACCACTGGGACTACACGAACGGGATTCCTAAGATTGGGTTCTATGATTGGAACACGTCTGACGGAGTAGATAGAAAGGCGGCAATTGACGAGTATTGCCAGGCTCATCCAGGCAAGTTCAACCTGGTTGGCAGTTTCCTGACGCCTTCGGGCGCAATGAACCCTGTTGGCGAGGTAGAGAAGCTCAAGAACTGCGACTATATATATACGCAAAGTATACAGGCGACCTATTTTATCAAAATTTACCGCGACAGTGGCTATCAAGCTCAGCTTCTGGGCTCGGCTACTACCTTCGGCTTCTATGAGTTCTATCAGACTATGCTTGGCTGGGAGAGGCTTGACGGGCTCATCATAACCATGGTAGTTCCGTTTTGGGAGGAGGAAAATCCTGCCGTAACCCTTATCAAAGAATTCATTGATAGGTACCGCCCTGGGAAAAGTCCTGAAGCCATGGGCGCATCTTACTGGGGTGCGTTGACCCAGACGCAAGCCATGTTTGAGATCCTCCGGCAGGCAGTAGAGGAGGTGGGCGCTGACAATCTTACCGGCCGCGCCGTGCGTGACGTGGCAGTGACGTATAGCCTGGACTATGAAGGTCTCCCGAAATACCGCTTTACCGAGACTGTGCGGTACCTGGTACAGGAAACCGCAGTATTTGAATTTAGCGCCCAGACCAGGGGCTTGATAAGGCTCAGTGAATGGCTATCTTTCGTACAGTAAATTGTCGAGGGGCTAGACTTATAACCAGTCTAGACGCAAAGTCAAAGACTGAAGGATGCAAAGTCGCCACTGCTGGCTGTCGAAGACGGGTCAGTTGATGCAGAACACCCGCCCGGTTGCAGGGGTGGTGTTTTGTAACATAAGACCCTTCGCTACCCCTTTCCTTTCACTTGGTGAAGAATCAAGGCTTCGGCCCGGGATGACAGCATCTATAGGTGTCATTCTGGTTCGCAGTGGGCGGACAAGAATCTCGGCTGTTGCGCGGAAGTAGCGGGGGTGGCCCTGGGTTGCCACCAGGGCTGGGGCGAGAGTAGACTAGACGGTGGGCCAAGCCTACCTGGCTACTTGGCTGTGCGAAGGAGGTTTGTTGTCAGCAAGCTTTCTCTTCAAGCCTAAAGCCGAGCTGGAGGTGAGCACAACAGAAACATGCTTAACCGGTGCGACTCTTCCAGTGCGGGTAGCTGTCCGTCTTCAGGAGCAAGTCAAGCTGCGTCAGTTACGGCTGGAACTGGTGGGCCAGGAGACCTACTATGTGGAAGTGATCACCATTGATGACAAGGGACGCCGGGAGACCAATACTGTGCAGCGTGTGGACACTTTTGCCAAAGTGTCCCATGTTGTCATCGAGCAACCCTCTCTGCTTACTCCGGGTGTAGAGGCGGGCCGCGAAGTCTCGCTCCAGGTGCCTTTTGATGCCCCGCCTACGTGTCAGGGCAAGGTCGTTGACGTGCGCTGGAGACTCAGGGCAATACTGGATATACCCGGGCACCCTGACCGGGTGCGGGAAATACCCCTCCAGGTTGTGAGAATGGCTCCTGCCCAAGTGGTTGGGGACAAAGACACCAATGCATCGCTACAGGCAGAGAAAAGCTACGAAGATTGTGCTCTCACGCTTGAAGTTCCCGCGGCGGTGGCAGCCCACGATGTGGTGCGTGGGCGTCTGCTTCTGAAGGCGAAGCGTCCTTTTCAAGTTCGTGGAATCAGGGTGGAGCTGGCACTGGTGGAGAATGCTGGCGCGAGGCAAGCGTTTGATGTAGTAGCACGCCAGAGTCTTTCGGGCCCAATTTCGCTAAATATCACAGATTCGCCTACCTTTAGCTTCTCTCTGCCGTTGCCGCAAGGCATCGCACCCAGCATGGTATCACCCCACAGCAGCCTCCGCTGGCAGGTGCGGGCCGTCCTTGACCGGCGACTGCGCGGGGATTTCAACATCGAGCAGGACGTCTTCATCTACAATGCCCCTGAGCCATCACGAGAGTGAGTTAGGTTGAGATTTAGGCAGTAGGAGTGGGCCCGGCCCACCCTACTCGGCTGGATATTCACTGAAGGTGGACTGAGTTGGCTTCACCACTATCGATGTATTGATGAAAATGTTATAATGCGGCAACCTGGAGTGGGGGGGTGAACTCTTGCCTTACCTACATGTATGGCACTTCAGTGAAAGTGCTCGCCATATCTTAGAGATGTGAGAAAGAGATGGAGTACATCACAAGCCGGGGCTTTAAGCTACCCGATTCTGTAGAGGGGATGCAAGACAGGGTCTGGTTCAATATGTGGCAGTCAAAGCTTTGGCCCTTTGAGGAGTTGCTTGTAGGTGATATTCTCTACTGGTATGAGTCTCCGAACAAATACGTAGTCTGGAAAACTCGTGTTGAAGATGTAGACAGGTTCCAGTATGAGAACAAAGATGCAGCAGGACGCCAACTTAAAGAAAGATTTGGTGATTTTGACAGAGACCAACCATACTACGTTGGAGCGCCCACAAAAGGCTACTGCCTTGCCTGCAAGGTTAGGCCACTACAAAGAGTCAACATACCCAAACCAAACGGCCTCAGGTTTCCTCAACAAGGATGGCTTCGTGTCAGTGATGACATAACCAGAGAGTGGTTGTTACAAGCAACAAGCGTGGACGACTTGACACTGGATGATGTAGTACCAAGTGGCTCTCTCCTTCAAAGGCTGCATCAACTGAACCATAGGATGGCGGAAATATCTCCTGACCGAGTACGGTCAGTAGTATCGCAAACTGTTCGGCGAGACACTGATCTCATTAAAGCTCTTAAGGAACTCTGCGGCTTTCGCTGTCAATTCCCGAATTGTGGTATGACAATACCGATGCGAAACGGCGGCTTCTATGTTGAAGTAGCCCATATTGAACCAGTCAGGAAAGGGGGACGAAGCGTTCTCGGAAATCTTGTTGTGCTATGCCCCAACCATCACAAGGAGTTCGATTACGGCGTTCTAGAGATCGTCGAACAGACAACGGAACGCGTGCACGGAAAACTCAACGGTAGATATTTCGAGATTGTTCTTCCAGTAGCAAGCAGCATAGTGTGACAGCGCGCTTGCCGGTCGGCCCATTGGGCCACACGCTCGCACCTCGCAAAGCCCACAGGTGTAGGCGAAATTGGTGCGCCGAGCCCACCCTACTTGGCTGGTGCTATAAACAGGGCGACACCTTGTAACCCCCCTTGGAATTAAGCGGCTGACTGTGAGTTTATGCCTGGAGTGCCAAGGCGACCATCTCTTGACATTAATTATCATCAGCATAGTAGCAGTGACTCGACTTGAAACAGTGACCAATCACCTTTCGGTAGACGAAACTGGAGGAATCTTAGTTATAGGCTGCTTGCAGTTACAATTCGCTGAATTGCAGGATACAAGAGTCGGAGCCGCTACAGATTTGACGCTGTATTTCAAAGGAAATATTCTCGCCGAACTCATGAGCCCAGCCTGAATATTCAGTATTGCATATATGGCTACCAATCTTTTGGGCTAGATTTTCTCTGCCTGATTTGACCAACAGATCATTCCAGGGACATCCTGTAATAGTAACTCTGAAACTGTGGTTCTGCTCATCGGTTTCTGTCTGGAAGACAAAACCATCCATTGAGAGCTTTTCCGTGAAACACGAATGTAATGCCTCTATTCCCCTGTCTAGCCCAAGAATGGATTTGAGAAAACGCGCTTGTATTTTAGGCATTATCTTCCAGACTTCATTATCGATAGTAAGAGCCTCATCAAATCCATAGTTCTCTTCAATTTTCATGAACCATAAGCCGTCGACGGCAGAATAGCTCCGCCTAAGGTATTGTATTTTCTGGTCGTCGCTTAACACCAACTTGCCTCGCTTTTTGCACTTTTTCAACGATATTATGCGTGGATTTGTCACTATTATCAACCCTAATATCAATGTGGTTAGATCAAATGAGTAACTACGGAGGACGAGTAGGTTAATGTTGTGCTTCAATGGAAGTCGGACAATCAGCTTTGAGGAAAAATGTTAGGCCCTCCTGGGGAAGTATAATGATCGATAGGAGGGAGTAATACTGTG
>VGOE01000055.1 GCA_016876035.1 Chloroflexota bacterium | reverse complement strand
GAGAAAACTAAAGGCAGCGGCCGCCAAGCGCAAGGAGGTGAACAGACTGAGTGAGTTGACCAAAATCGAGGTCGGGGTCTAACATTTTGGCAGGGTCGTTTTGTCCGAAAACGACTGAAGCATTACATCTACCTTGACAGGGTATGGCTTTCTAAGACACAATTTACTAACAGAATCAGGACAAGCTAGGAGCCTGTCTGAGTAATCCCGATGTCGTGCCTGAGCGGGCTCGTTTTTCCATCCTCTTCAGCTTTGGCTCGACTATTACTTGGACACACTCCTAGCAGAAAGTCAGGGCAAGCATTCGTGATTAAGAGACGAGTTATTCGTGTCAGTACTGCAGCGAGTGATACGCTGGCTTGCAGGCGTCGATTATAAGCGTCTCGCCGTGTCAAGTTCGTTACGGATGTCTGGAATAAGCAGATACTTCGCACAGGGGGCAAGCGAAAGCTGACAACCCCCTTTTCTGCAATCTGAGGAGGGTACTTGATGGATTACATGTTTATAGCGGCCATAGCCGGGGTCCTGGGACTGGCCTTTGCCCTGTTCGCCGTGCTCTACGTCCTGAAGCAGGGTGAGGGAACGCAGCGCATGAAGGATATATCCCTGGCTATCAAAGAAGGCGCTCTAGCCTTCCTGCGCCGGGAGTACCAAATACTGGCATTTTTTGTAGTGGCGATCACTGTTATCCTGGCTGTCATCCCTGACCTGGGATGGCGGGTGGCGATGGCCTTCCTCTTCGGTGCTATCTGCTCCATGGGAGCTGGCTATGCCGGCATGAACATGGCTATCAGGTCGAATGCCAGAACAGCCGCCGCCGCTGAGAAGAGCCTCAACCAGGGCTTGAGGGTTTCCTTCAGGGCCGGCGCCGTGATGGGGATGACTGTGGTCGGCGTCGGTATCATCGGCCTGACCATACTGTACTACGCCTTTCACACCCTTGACCCTAAGGACTTTGCTGAAATCATCCCTGCCTATGGATTCGGCGCTTCAGCCGTGGCCCTCTTCGCCAGGGTTGGCGGCGGCATCTATACCAAGGCGGCCGATACCGGAGCCGACCTGGTAGGCAAAGTGGAAAAGAATATCCCTGAAGATGACCCGCGAAATGCAGCCGTGATTGCCGATTTCGTCGGTGATAACGTGGGAGATGTAGCAGGGATGGGAGCCGACCTTTTTGAATCCTATGCGGAGTCGATCATAGCTACCATGGTGCTGTACGCGGTAGCCGTGCCCTGGCTGGTCCAGGATAACGCCACAGCCTGGCTCCTGCCCATGATGGTGGCCGCTGGCGGAATTGTTGCCTCAATTATGGGAGCTTTGCTGGTCAGGGTGGGGGAGATACCAAAGATGGAAGCACTGCTAGCCGCCCTCCGCCGTGGCACCTTTGCTGCCTCCATCCTTACTGCTGTTTTCGCCTTTCTGGTGATCCACTTCCTGGCCGAGAGCCTGAACCCCTACTGGGCTGTTCTTGCCGGTCTGGTTGCTGGTGTCCTCATCGGTGAAAGCACCAACTACTTCACCTCCTACGCCTATGGACCGACAAAGTCCATCTCCCAGTCTTCCACCTCGGGAACGGGGCCAAACATAGTTAGCGGTTTCGCCAATGGTCTGTTGAGCGTTTGCCCTCCCTTTATCTTCGTCGTGGCGGCCCTCCTGATTGCCTATCATTTCTCCAGCTTCTACGGAGTAGCTATTGCTGGCATAGGCATGCTGTCTACTCTGGGAATCACCCTGGCTACCGATGCTTACGGCCCTGTGGCTGACAACTCGGGCGGGATCGTGGAGATGTCACACCTGCCCCATGAGATCAGGGAAAGAACGGACGCCCTCGATTCCCTGGGAAATACCACAGCCGCTACCGGAAAGGGATTTGCTGTTGGTTCAGCGGCGTTGACTGCTCTGGCCCTGCTTCTCTCCTACACAGTAGCAGTGAAGATTGTCACCGTCAATGAAGTAACAGGTAAGGTCATCTTTGATCCCAACTTCGTGAAGGAGATGAGCCTCCTGAATGGCCCCATGATGGGCGCTTTGTTACTCGGCGTTATGCTGCCGGCCATTTTCTGCGCCCTTACCCTCACCTCGGTTCGTAAAACCAGCGTCCTCATTGTCGAGGAGGTCCGCCGCCAGTTCAGGGAGATCATAGGGCTGATGGAAGGTACAGCCCGCCCAGAATACGGCCGGTGCGTTGATATCTGTACCAAGGCAGCACTGAGGCAAATGATCCTCCCAGCCCTGATGGCTATAGCAGCGCCTGTGCTTGTAGGCTATATCCTGGGTAAGTTCGCCCTGGTCGGTTTCCTGGCAGGTGCCACGGCCAGCGGCTTCCTGCTGGCCGTTACCCTGGCCAACGCTGGCGGCTCCTGGGACAATGCCAAGAAGTATATCGAGATGGGTAAGTTCGGAGGCAAGGGCTCTGATCCTCATAAGGCGGCGGTGGTGGGTGATACTGTTGGTGACCCGATGAAAGATACCTCGGGGCCTTCCCTGAACATCATGATCAAGCTCATGGCAGTCATAGCGCTGGTCCTTGCACCGGTCATCACTAGCTGGGACGGGCTGATACATTAGGGGGCAGGCGAGTATCCTCAGAAGACAGGGAAACACTGCACGAATGGAAGGGGAGCCCAAGCACGCGGCATAGACTAATCTGTCTTTGGCAGAAGCGATATGCTGAATACGACATAGAGGGGCCCCAGGATCAGCCCAAACTTGGCCGTCCTCGTAGGATTGGTCGGGATAGACAGCCGAGATTGTGACTACCACCTTGATGCCACCTGAGGGCATGACCCATTGGAGTGCTCGCAGACTGGCAGAGCAGGCGTGGGTAAGCCACTCCACACTCCATCGTATGTGGCAGGCGTACGACCTAAAGCCCCATCGTACAGAGACTTTCAAATTCAGTCAGGACCCCCAGTTGAAGGAGAAGGTGGTGGGTATTGTAGGGCTTCACCTTAATCCACCGGAGCAGGTCCTGGTGTTAGAGGTTGATTAGAAGAGTCAGATTCAGAGGCCGAGTCGGACACAGCCGTTGTTGCCATTGCGTTCGGGACAGTTAGAACGCCATACCCCCGACAATAAGAGGAACGGCTCCACGACGCTGTTCGCACCACACAATCCATGTTTGACTTATCCATCGTGATATGCTATAGATATAGACTGAAGATTGAGGAGGTGATTGGCCGATAGCTAAAGCAGTACGCGTCAACCAGCAGATCAGAGCTAAAGAGGTTCTGGTGATTGGGGAAGATAGTGAGCGGGTGGGGGTTATGTCCGTGGCGGAGGCCTTGCAGTTAGCCAGAGAGCGGAATCTGGATTTGGTGGAGGTTGCTTCTACGGCTGTTCCCCCTGTGTGTCGCCTACTGGATTATGGAAGATACAAGTATGAGCAGGCCAAGAAGGAGCGGGAGTCCAGGAAGGGACGGAAGGCTTCTGCTGTGCGGGAGGTTCGTCTCAGACCGAGGATTGGAGGCCAGGATCTGGATTGCAAGATTCGATTGATCGAGCGACTGGTTACCGAGGGAGACAAGGTTAAGGTAACGGTGGTTTTCAGAGGCAGAGAGGTTACTCGCCCTGAGTTAGGCAAGAAGGTATTACAGGAAGTACTGAAAGGACTGAAAGGTAAGGCTGTTGTCGATCAGCCATTAGCTGTAGAGGAGAAGAGTTTGAGCTTGTTCTTTGCTCCACTTAAGGTGACGGCGGCCAAAAAGGCTGTTGCCGAGGCTTCCGATGCCTAAGATGAAAACACATAAGGCGGCCAAGCGGCGTTTGCGCGTCACTGGCAGCGGGAAGATTATGCATAGCAAGATAGGGAAAAGCCATCTGCGACGCAAGAAAGCGCCGCGTGTTAAACGTCAGTATTCGCGGGATGTAGTACTTGATCCTGCGAATGAGAAGCGTATAAGACGGCTTTTGCCTTACGGATAAGGGAGGTCAATTGCCGCGGGTCAAAGGTGGAATAGTTACTCATCGTCGGCACAAGAAGGTATTGAAGCTGACCAAGGGACATCGGGCGACAAACCGCAGTCTCTACCGGCGAGCCCATGAATCGATGCTTCATGCGCTGAGCTACGCTTACCGCCATCGGCGAGAGCGTAAGGGAGATATGCGCCGCCTCTGGATTTGTCGTATCAACGCTGCTGCCCGGCTGGAGGGGATGTCATACTCTCAGTTCATGAATGGCTTGAGGAAAGCCCAGGTAGGAATAGATCGCAAGATGATTGCCGAAATGGCTGTAAAAGAACCTCTTGCCTTCTCGCGCTTGGTGGCAGTGGCCAAAGGGGAAACCGTAGGCACATAACCAATGCTCGAAGAGCTTCAACAGCTCAAAGCCAGAGCCCTCACCGAACTCGACAGCATACGCAACCTTAAAGGACTAGAGGAATGGCGAGTCCGTTTCCTGGGTAGGAAAGGCTCCCTGACCTCTATTCTGAGAGGGTTGGGGGCTATCCCGGTGGAGGAGAGGCAAGTGGTGGGAGCCGCGGCTAACGAGATCAAGGCAGCATTAGGGACCAGCCTGAAGGAAAAAGAAGAACGGCTCAAAGAACAAGCGCTGGTGGCTGCCCTGGATCAAAGTCGCATTGATGTAACCCTACCTGGCTATCCCACTCACCTCGGTCGCCTTCACCCCACTACCCAAACGATGCGGGAGATATGTGCTGTCTTTGTATCCCTCGGTTTCCAAGTGGTGGAGGGCCCTGAAGTGGAGTGGGACTATTACAACTTTGAAGCCTTGAACATCCCCAAGGACCATCCAGCCCGCGACATGTGGGATACTTTGTGGATAGACACTCCGTCTGATGAGAAGCCCATGCTGCTCCGCACTCATACTTCACCAATGCAGATAAGGCTGATGGAGAAGACGCGGCCTCCTGTCAGAGCCGTGATTCCGGGCAAGGTCTATCGCTATGAGGCCACTGATGCTACTCACGAGTCTATGTTTCATCAGATTGAGGGATTGGCAGTAGACCGTGGCATTACCATGGGTGATCTCAAAGGGACGTTGTTTGAGTTTGTTCGTCGCCTCTTCGGGGAACAGCGGAAAGCCCGCTTCCGCTGCGACTATTTCCCCTTCGTTGAACCAGGTGTGGAAATGGCCATCGACTGTCTCATGTGCCAGGGTAGCGGTTGTCGTCTCTGCAGTGAGACTGGCTGGATCGAGATCCTGGGCGCGGGAATGGTTCACCCCGAGGTTCTGAGAAGGGTGAACTACGACCCTGAGGTCTACACTGGTTTTGCTTTTGGCATGGGAGTGGAGCGAGTACCTATGCTCCGCTACGGCATTGAGGACATTCGCCTTTTTTATGGCAATGACTTGCGCTTTCTCAGGCAGTTCTAATCTAAGGCGGTTTTTGCTGATTTTCGCTTATCAGAAATGAAGGTCTCTCTTAATTGGCTCCGAGAGTATGTTGACATTGCCGTGCCCGTCAAGGAACTGGCAGGCAGGTTGACTATGTCTGGCAGCGAGGTGAGAAGTGCCCAGACCATCGGCCGAGCTTGGGATAACATAGTAGTCGGTAAGGTAGCGGCTGTGAAGCCCCACCCGAACGCAGATCGGCTCAAGCTGGTTACCGTAGATTTGGGTCTGGAGCGTTGCACCGTGATTTGTGGAGCTCCTAACGTCCGCATGGGTGACAAAGTTCCCCTTGCCAGAGTGGGTGCGCAACTGATTGATAGCCATAGCGGGGAAGCCGTTCGACTCAAACGGGAAAAGATCAGAGGCGTAATCTCCGAAGGGATGGCCTGTTCTGAGAAGGAATTGGGTATCTCTGACAGCCACGAGGGGCTAATGGTCTTGCCGCCGGAGGCGCCGATAGGCGTTCCTCTGGCTGATTACCTTGGCGACGCAATTCTTGACATTGAGGTGACTCCTAACCGCCCCGATTGCCTCTCCGTAATAGGGATAGCCAGAGAGGTTGCGGCCTTGACCAGACAGGGAATTAGATTGTCACCATCTCTCTACGCGGAGGAGGGGCCAGCCATAGAGCAAAAGGTGACGGTGAGCATTTCTGACGTTGACCTGTGCAGTCGCTACTGTGCTAGTTTAGTCGAAGGCGTCAAGGTAGCGCCTTCTCCCTCCTGGATGCAGCAAAGGTTGCTGGCTTGTAGTATGAGGCCCATAAACAACATTGTTGACGTGACTAATTATGTCATGCTGGAGTATGGGCAGCCTCTCCACGCCTTCGATTTTCGTCAGATTGGAGGCGGAGAGATCATCGTTCGACGAGCCTCATCCGAAGAGCGTATTACCTCGCTTGATGGTGTGGAGCGGATCCTTAGCCCAGAAATGCTGGTGATTGCGGATAACGAGATTCCTATAGCCATCGCCGGGGTGATGGGGGGTGCCGACAGCGAAGTTATTGATATCACTACATCAGTATTGCTGGAGTCGGCCAACTTCAATCCGGTAAGCATCCGACGCACTTCCAGGAATCTGAAGCTTCGTAGTGAGGCTTCCCTACGCTTTGAAAGGGGGATCAGCCCGGAGCTCACTATGCCCGCGCTTAAGCGGGCCACGCAGTTGATATTACAACTGGCTGGAGGCAAAGCCGCCAGGGGCATTGTTGACGTTTACCCAGGCAGGAAAGACGCCCGGCAAATCCAGCTTTCTGCTGTCCAGGTGAAACGTTTGCTGGGTGTTGAAATGAAAAGGGAGCAAATTATCGAAATATTGACTTCACTGGGCTTTGAATGCCAGCCGAGCAACTCTTTGGAGGTGAACGTCACTGTTCCTTACTGGCGTATGGACATAATGGGGACTGCTGATTTGGTGGAGGAACTAGCCCGCATTGTCGGTTATGATCGTATCCCCGCCACTATGCTTACTGGCCAATTGCCTGGTCAGCATGTTGATCCGGTGGTCACTCTGCGGGAGAAGTTGCGGGACCTCATGGTGGGCTGTGGCTTCCAGGAAGTGATCAGTTACTCGCTGGTGAGTCAACAGAGGCTGGGCACAGCGATTCCAATGGAGCGCACTTTGCGAGTGGCTAATCCGTTGTCTGTGGAGCAGGAGTATCTGCGCACTAGCTTGCGCCCTTCCCTTCTTACTCTGCTTCGCTCTAATCAGAGATATGAGGAAGGGGGCATCAAGCTTTTCGAAATTGGCAAGGTATATCTGCCCAGGCAGAGGGATCTGCCCGAAGAGAGGGAGACGCTGGCCGGAGTGATCAGTGGGACTCGGGGCGGGCTGTCGTGGTTAGGTGAAAAAGGCTGGCTCGACTTCTTCGATGCCAAGGGAGCCCTAGATGCTCTTCTAGGGGCATTGGGGATTGAAGCGGATTTTCGGGCTGTCAGCAGAGAAGGTCTACATCCTGGCAGGGCGGCAGAGATAGTGGTGGGTGACGAAGTGGTAGGGGTCATAGGCGAGGTACACCCCGGGGTGGCGGAGAGCCTGGAACTTCTTTCCCAACCAGTAGCCTTGTTTGAGTTTGATATAGAGAAGTTAGTCCCCCGTATGACTTCGGGCGCTAAGTATCGACCTCTTTCTCGCTTCCCCGAATCCGTCAGGGATATTGCTCTGGTGCTGGATATGGGCATACCGGCTAAAAGGGTGAAGGACATTATTTCCAGCTATCCCTTGGTGGTCCGGGTGGCGCTCTTTGATGTGTATGTCGGTGAGCAGATACCACGGGGTAAAAAATCGCTGGCTTTCAGGGTAGCGTACCAATCGCCCGCCCATACCCTCAGCGACGAAAAGGTGGAAGCAGTCGAGAAGGAAATCCTGGCCAAGCTTTCCCAGGAGCTTGGGGCCTCTCTGCGTGGCTAGTGCCTGGTTGCGCGGCTGCCTGGACATGAGCTGAGGCTGTCTAATTTTCAATCTAGCCTTGATCTTGAGCACTTCCAAGCTCCTTCACCCCCAACTTTTTCGGGGTTCTGAAGTCTTCTTGGCTTCACACAAGTCCTGAAAGTGCTCAAAAATAACTAACCTTTTCTAAGCAGCCTCTAAATCATTCAATACAATTAACGACAAGGACTTCTACTTCAAGGGTTCCAAAGTTACGGCTATGCTCTGATAGTAGATGCCGGTAAGACCCTCAAACCCTGAGTCCGTGCCTATCAGCAACCAGAGTTCGCCATCGGGGCTGGCGGTGACCGTGTACTTATGTTCGTGCTGTCGCTCCAGGGACACATAAGGCGGATTCTGCAGGTCAATCTCCTCAGCCAGAAGACCATTGGCTATATGCCCGACCATTGATCCCGCTGGCCCCTCACCAGTGGCACCCGATCCCCCCTTGTCTACATTGATCATGTAATGGTTGGTATCTGGATCAAGGTATACCTCGGGCTCAGTCGCCGAGGCACCGGCTTTAAGAAACACAGCCTCGCCAGGGGGGCCGCCTATACCAACGGCACCAGTCGGTGCGTTGGAGGCGAAGACAATGGTGAACTTTATACGGTACTTCTGACCGGCTACCACGCCATCATTTATCCCTAACCGGCGCTTAAGGAACATGAAGAGGTCATCTGAGCGATTCATGCCCTGCAAGTAGTAGCCGGTGCCCTCAATTTCAAGTTCAGATGGCAAGGGCCTTATCCCTGCCTCAAGCTCCATTTCCATATTCTCAGGTGAGTATTCAGCAAAGCCAGCTTCCCAGCCTTGCGCGCCGTCACGGAAATCGAAGTCAAGTTTAATTGGAGATGGTTCTGTTGCATGGTCTGCACAGGCGATCAGGCTGGTCACCAGCACTAGCACCGCCGGAATAAGTAGTAGTCTCTTTATCATTTTCCCCCACTTCTTGTTTGGTGCGTCTGCTTGATTCGTCTTCCCTTGAAAAACTCTGTCTTTCAGGGGGCCCCAGACTCGTCGGCGGGAGACCGAGCATCTTTCACCAAAGACGCAGATCCACTTTTTTCAGGGAGGACTAATTTAGGTCTGCTTATGCCTGGGGTTTCTTCAGGATCTCGTCTATAAGGCCGTATTCTATTGCCTGCTCAGGGCTAAGGTAGAAGTCACGGTCGGTATCGTGGATAATCTTCTCTACCGGCTGACCAGTGTGCTTCGCCAGTATGGTGCGAATTATATCCTGCAGTCGCATAATCTCCCTGGCAGCAATCTCTATGTCTGCGGCCTGGCCTTGAGCACCACCCACGGCCTGGTGCATGTGGATGGTAGCATTGGGCAGGGCATAGCGCTTCCCTTTGGTCCCAGCGGCCAGGAGGAGGGTGCCCATGCTGGCGGCCATGCCCACACAGATGGTGGACACAGCGGGTCTGATAATCTGCATGGTATCGTAAATAGCCAGACCGGAGCTGATGACGCCACCGGGGCAATTGATATAGAGATTGATGTCCTTATCAGGGTCTTCGCGCTCCAGGTACAGGAGCTGGGCAATAATGAGGTTGGCCATCTGGTCGTTGATAGGCATACCCAGGAAGACGATGCGCTCGCGCAGGAGTAGCGAGTATATATCAAAGGCGCGCTCGCCCCGGGCACCAGATTCGATCACCATGGGAATTACCCCACTCGGCATAAATTCCATCTTCGTCTCCTTTCTAAGGGTCAGTGCTTATCTCCCCTCCCGAAAGCGTTCCGCCACCTGGCATCTGAGCTACCGGTTTGAGGTCATGTCACCGTCGCGAAAAGTCCTGATACCTGCTACCCGAATCATCATTACAGCAACAATGGCTAGCTTTGCTCTCCCTTTACCTCACCATCGGCCCCACCCTCTTGCGGGGACTGCTCTCCAGCCTGTTCTGTTTCAGCCGGAGCGCCACTCTCCTCCCCGGCACCTTCCTCCTTAGCTTCTACCTCGATTAAGCTGCCAATGGCTATCTCCGTAAGGCGCTGCACAACCTTCTGTGCCATCAGGCTTTCCTGGACCGATCGGCGTCCTTGAGGCGTGTTAAGTAGATTTCTCAGCGTTTCAACGTTGTACTCGTTGGCCTCGCTGATCATCTTTTCAGCTTCGGCATCTATCTCGGCGTCACTGACCTCGATCTTCTCTTCTTCAACTACCTTGCCCAGGACCAGGGACTGAGTGAGCCGCTGGGTAGCTTTAGGCCGTAGCTCCTCCCTCATCTCCTCTTCGGTCTTCTTGATGTTTCGAAGATAGTTCTCCAGGCCTCCCTGCGATCTCAACATAATATCTCTCTCACGGAGGAGGTTGTCAATTTCTTGCTCCACCATGACAGGCGGGAACTCCACCTTAGCCAAGGCGACTACTGCATCGATCACCTTTTGCTCAAAATCTCTCCTGACACTACGTTCTGCTCCTGCTTTCAGGCTGGCAGTGAGCTTGTCGCGGAGGACATCAAGGGTCTCAATGTCCTGGCCAACGCTCTTCGCAAATTCGTCATTCAACTCAGGGAGCTGCTTCTCCTTGATCTCGGTCACCTTCACCTTGAAATCGAACTTCTCACCGGCAAAGCGCGGCACTTCATAGTCTTCGGGGAAAGAGAGAGAGAACTCCTTCTCTTCATTCTTTCGCATGCCTACCAGGTTTTCGGCAAAACCCGGCATGGGGAGCTTGGAACCCTCGATTATCGGTATCTGTTGGCCTTTGTAGGTGGTGGGAGCAGCTTCCTCCCTTTTCTGCTCTATGTCCAGGGTGGCCATGTCTCCATACTCTAGAGGGCGCTCTACTGGAATCCACAGCGCATGCTGGTCGCGGATTTGCTCCATGACCCTGTTGGTGTCTTGCTCGGTAACCTCGACAGGCTCTGGGGCGAGTCTGATAGTATGGTAGTCGCCGATCTCGACCTTGGGACGAAGAGGGAAGGTAGCCTTAAACACTACTACGGGATCGAGATCGAGAACCTCCGTCTCAGGTTGAGCGATAACCTCCAGATTCTGTTCCTGGGCGGCCTTATCACACAGTTGAGGTATCAAGTGTTCTAGGGCCTCCTCCTGCAATGCTTCTTTGCCGACGAACCTCTCCAGTATCGGACGAGGGGCCTTCCCTTTGCGAAAGCCGGGAATGTTCACTTTCTTTGCCAGGCGGCGATAGGTCTCATCCAGAGATTTGTCCATCTCAGATGGTTCCACTTCAATGTGGAGGACTGCCTGGCCATTTTCGAACTCCTGTGTTTTGATTTTCATCATCCCATCTCCATAGTAGTCTAGACTTCCCTATCCACTATAAGGTGTAGTTCCTTCAATTGTTCTTCGGATACCTCCGAAGGGGCGTCGAATAGCGGGTCATAGGCGCTTTGAGTCTTGGGGAAAGGGATCACTTCCCGGATATTGTCTTCACCGGCTAGTAACATTACCAGACGGTCAATGCCTGGCGCAATACCGCCATGAGGAGGTGCGCCATACTCCAGCGCCTCAAGCAATTGTCCAAAGCGATGCTGGGCATCTTCCTGACTGTAGCCAAGTAATTGAAATATCTTCTCCTGCAACTGCCGCCGGTGAATACGGATGCTGCCGCTGGAGATTTCGTAGCCGTTACAGACGATGTCATAGTGTCTAGCTCTTACCTTTTCCGGTGCGATATCTAGCAGTGGGATGTCTTCCTCCTTGGGGGCAGTGAAAGGGTGGTGCGTCGGCTCCCAGCGACTCTCGGCTTCGCTACGCTGTAACAAGGGGAAATCAAGGACGAAGGCAAAGGCAAGCATATTGGGATCAATAAGCCTGAGCTTGCGTCCCATCTCCAGCCTTATCTGCCCCAGAACTCTGTTGACCACCTCCGGTGTGTCAGCGACTATGAGGAGAAGATCCCCACCCTTGGCTCCGAAGCGGTTGGCCATTTCCGCTATCTGCTCCGTACTCAAGAATCGGCCAACGACAGAGCTGGCTGTGTCTGCTGACAGGCCGCTGTCCCCTCCCTTCAAGGCCAGAGTGGCCAGCCCTTTAGCCCCGAACGTCTTGCTCAGATTCGTCAGTTCCTCAAGCTGGTGCCGGGTATATCCGGCACAACCGGGAGCGCAGATGCCTTTTACTTTGCCTCCCCGCCTTGCCACGTCTCGAAAGATAGCGAAGTCCGATGCAGCAGCGATATCCGTCAGGTCACGAAATTCCAGGCCGAAGCGAACGTCGGGCTTGTCGGTCCCATAGTGCTCCATTATCTCAGCATAGGAGAAACGAGGGAAAGGCTTGATGACCCTCATAGAAGGCTTGACTGTCTCCACCAGGGAGATAAGCATGTCCTCCAGCAGGTTGAGTATGTCCTCTTCGTCAACGAAACTCATCTCCAGGTCAAGCTGGGTGAACTCTGGCTGGCGATCGGCACGCAAGTCTTCATCACGGAAGCATCGCGCCACCTGGAAGTATTTCTCAAACCCAGCCACCATGAGTAGTTGTTTCAGTTGCTGAGGTGACTGAGGAAGAGCATAGAACTTGCCGCTGTGGAGACGGCTGGGCACCAGGAAATCTCTGGCTCCCTCGGGGGTGCTCTTGATGAGGATGGGTGTCTCAATCTCAATGAATCCCCTGGCATCAAGGAAATCGCGGAGGAACTTTATTAGCCGGTGACGAAGGACGACGTTATCCTTCATCCGCTGTCGGCGCAGGTCCAGGTAGCGATATTTCAGCCTGATGTTCTCGTCCACCTCGGTCTCCTCGTTGATATAGAAGGGGGGATTTTTCGAAGTATTGAGGATGTCACACTTTGTGGCGATCAGTTCGATTTCACCGCTCGATAGCTTTGGGTTCTCTGTGCCCGCGGGGCGGCGAGCCACCTCGCCCCACACTCTGACTACGTGCTCGCTGCGCAGGCTGTCAGCCAGTTTATGCCCTGTGGCAGATACCTCAGGATTGAATACCACCTGAACCAACCCCTCTCTGTCCCTGAGGTCAATGAAAATCAGTCCCCCGTGATCCCTGCGACGATGCACCCAGCCGGCGAGGGTTACTGCCCTGCCGATGTCTCTTGCTGTCAACTGTCCACAGGTGTGTGTCCGAAGCAAAGTTTTTTCCTTTGGTAACAAAAAGATTATAATAGAGAAGGCAAGGCTTTTCAATCGGAGATGTCCACGCCAAGCTCTTGCACAGCCGTGGTATGGGGGTGAGTTGTTTGAGAGAAAGTCGGGACTAATGAGGGTACAAGGTGAATCCAGGTAAGCAGCTACATAATTTGCAGGAGATAGACCTGGAACTCGACAAGAAGGGCGCGGCGCTGTTGCATGTGGAGAGCCAACTAAGTCACAACCAACTGCTGGCAGAGGTAAGAGCACGATTAGAGAGCAAGCAGAAGCAGCTAGCTGAGCTACAAACGAAGGAAAGAGAAAAAGAATGGGCTATGGAAGACCTCTTGTCTAAGATTAAGCCTCTAAGAGAGAAGCTCTACGCTGGCTCGGTCAAGAATCCCAAGGAACTGAGCAGTCTCCAGCAACAGTTTGAGCAGTTAAAGGGACAGGTAAGCCAAGAGGAAGACAAGGCCTTGGAGATAATGAGCCAGGTGGAGGCAGTGCAGAGAGAGATAGTGGGACTGTTAGCTGAGGTTAAGAAACTGGAAGAGGAATGGCAGAAAAAGCGAGAGCGGCTTCTGGCAGAGCAGTCTGAGTTGACATCAGCTATTGATGCCCTGGGAAAAAGAAGAAATGAGATAGCAGCCACTGTAGAGCTTGTCCACCTCGAACTGTATGAGGCACTGCGAGTAAAAAGGCAGGGATATGCCGTAGCCCGAATAGAGCAGGGCAGATGTCAGGGGTGCCGCATTACTCTGTCTACCAGCGAGATGACGCGGGCAAGAGCGGGCGCGATTGTGCAATGTGATAGTTGTAGCCGTGTTCTTTACCTGGGCTAGCCGTAAAACGGCGAGGTCAACTTACCCAGTCTTTGTGCTTCAACCTTCAGTCTACGGAAGTGGATAAACCAGACAACAAACGACGCCTGGCTATTTATGTGGATGGCGCCTCAAGGGGTAACCCGGGACCGTCTGGGGTAGGCATTGTCATAGAAGACGGAGACGGCGTAACCAAAGTGAAGATTTCCAGCTATATCGGGCGGGCTACCAACAACCAGGCCGAGTACCGGGCGTTGATCGTGGGCCTGAGGGAGGCGGTGAGGTTAGAAGCTGAGCACGTGGAGATAAAGTCGGATTCAGAGCTATTGGTAAAACAGGTTTGTGGTAGATACAAGATACGGAATGCTATGCTGAGGGCTCTCTTCGAAGAGGTGAAGCAACTTCTGGCGAGTTTCAGGTCCTCTGCCATATCCTACATCCCGCGCCACCAGAATAGAGCTGCCGATGCTTTGGCCAATCAGGCGCTCGACCGCCAGCTTCACAGTTGAATTCGACTCGAGAAGACATTCTGGCGGGAGCGAAAAAGCCTAACCCCTTAAGGAAAGACTTGTAAGTCTGCTGTTTTCGACTATGCCATTGAATTCGCTGCAAAAAGTAGTAAACTAGACCCTAGGTGGACCAAGCAGGCCGGGTGGCCGCCGTTTTAGAGGAGGAATCCTTTAGAAGGGAGGAAAGTCCGGGCTCCATCGGGCAGGGTGCTGGGTAACACCCAGGAGGGGCGACCCTACGGAAAGTGCCACAGAAACCATACCGGCCCGCCTCCGGCGGGCCAAGGGTGAAATGGTGAGGTAAGAGCTCACCAGCGGCTGAGCGATCAGCCGGCTGGGCAAACCCCACCTGGAGCAAGACCAAATAGGAGGACGCTGAGGAGGCCCGACCGATGTCCTCGGGTTGGTTGCTTGACCCTGATGGCAACATTAGGGCTAGATAGATGGTCACCGGTCCTTCCTGTACAGGAAGGATGACAGAACCCGGCTTACAGGCCTACTTGGGCCACCTCTTCCTTCAAGGCTGTTTTCACTGGGTGCTGAGAAGGTTGTGCTTACGCCGAAGGGAATGCAGTGGTGTGTTTGAGGCGTGCCAGAGCAAATTGTCTTCTCTGGAGAGGTTTCGCCTACGCTGGTCGTCGAAGGATCGCTTCGTATCAGGGTTGGCTCATGCCTGCCATGATCCAGTGATCAAAGAGATACCTCGCACACGGTTAAGTTAACTATAGGTTGTTGGCTCATTTTACCTACCCTTAACTACCGCTTGTGTGATAGGTTTATGTTTACCCTTTAGCGACCTTGAACGCCTACGTTTTGGACAAGGCTTAGGCTCTGTAGCTCTCCCTATGGAGATAGGCCTTACTGTGGTGTCTTGAACAGCCTTGAGCACACCGTTCCAGTCCTCAAAGGGCACTGCTATTCCCATCTTCTGTGCTGGTGGTACATCTCCCAATGCCGTGTGCTCTTTGAAGAAGTTGTAATGCACCAGCCAGGCGTCAGTCAGCAGCTTTGCCGTAGTCGGATTCTGAAAACCTCTGACGACATTCATGCGGTCTTTGAGCGTGCCGTGAAAGCGTTCTATCAGATTGGTGCTGTCGCCCTCAACAAACGGCCTCGTCTGAATATGCTCTGTGTCTGCCCCGAAGGTTAGCTCAATCGCATCAATATAGGAACGAAGCCTATCTGTAATTATGGCCTTTGGTGCTTTGCCCGCTACCTTATACGCCTTCTCCATCAGGACTCTGGCATCCTTTGTACCCCTGGTTTCCGTAAGGTGTGAAGCCAATAGATAGCGTGTGTCTCGGTCTATGATGTCCCAAAACCATAACTTCCTACCTTCGGCATCTATCATAGTCTCGTCGGCAACCCATACATCGCCTACTTTGGGAGTAAACGCCTTTGCATTTTCTACTGCATCTTTGGAGAAGCGTATCACCCACTTGTAGATGCCTGCCTCTGACATATAGAGGTTGTAGTCCTGTTGAAGCTGTCTCTGGATGGAGTCAAGAGGCATACCGCCATAATACTGACCGAGAGCCGAGGCTACTATCCTGGTAGGCGTCTTCATTTTAGGAAGGGTGTTAGGCACAAACTTACGCCTACAGTCCTTGCAGAAGTAATACTGCGTGCCTTTGCGTGTACCAAATCTGACTACGTTCGGTGAATTACAGTGTTTACACCTTGCTTCACTCACAACCTCATTCATAGAGATCATCTCCCTTCTGATTTCTAGGTTTACCACATTTTGTGCAATCTTGTTTCATTACGTCATTCCACATTACACCATAACGTATGGCTGCTTCTATGCCATCATAATCGCTATGCCCATGCAGATGCTTCATTTGTCGCTCTAAATCTATAATAACGGCCACATCTTTATTGGTAAGACGTCGTGGCTTAGGTAGGTATATGTATGTGGGGTATGCGGGAGTTCGCCTCATCAATTCCATGTGATGTATGTATAAGTCATGATAAGCAAGAAATGCAGCCAGAAGAAGAAAGAACAGTAGGGCTACTACCCCAGCTATCCAAGGAATATATGGAGTAAAACCAACTAGGCTAGTGATGGTGTTGTGCTTCAATGGAAGTCGGACAATCAGCTTTGAGGAAAAATGTTAGGCCCTCCTGGGGAAGTATAATGATCGATAGGAGGGAGTAATACTGTGGAGAGAAGTCAAGGTAGGCACATGAGTGCTGAAGAGAAGCTGAGGGTAGTGGAGGAGGGGAGGGGGTCGGGGGCCACGATAAGCGAGGTATGCCGACGCCATCAGATTGCCTACACCCAGT
>VGOE01000054.1 GCA_016876035.1 Chloroflexota bacterium | reverse complement strand
TACTGCTACGATTGCGAAACACCGTCCTCTTACTGATCCCCAGTATCTCTGACGTCTGGCTTGTGTCCAAACCTGCCTCAGCGATCAATAAAACCGACAACGCCTTGCGAAGCTCCGTTACTGTAGTCGCTTTGTCCCTGAGTTCACATGCTCTTGTTACTTCCTCATCCGAAAACCGGGCTGTTCTTGCCATGGAATCACCTCCATGGCAATATTATATATTAACTGTCATCTTGAATGCAATACAGAATTAGCAGTATGCCTGGCACTACTCGTGACAGCTTTGGGATGTGGGGGAGGCAAAGACACCGACAAGATGGACACAAGGATAGGCGTTTCTGCCCTCGTGGCACTGGCGGATAGCCATATCGCCAGCTATGTGAATTCCATGGAAGCCTTGGCCATGACACAGGAGGTCCAGTCCGGGGACTGGGAAGAGATGGTGGGGCTTCTCGCCGCAGTGGAGCAGTCCCAGGTTCAGGGAATCATGTGGTTTGTGTTGCCAGATGGTTCCTACTACACTGTCGCACTGGGAAAGACGAACCAGAACCTTTCGGATCGGGCCTATTTCCCGGGGCTCATGGCCGGCAACAACGTGCTCGGTGACCTGGTGTTCAGCAAGGCAACTGGCAAGAAGTCGCTCATCGCCGCAGTTCCAGTGAAGAGGAACGGGGAGGTTATCGGGGGACTCGGGGCCTCGATTTTCCTGGATGGTTTGAGCACCACCCTTGCCGAGCAACTGCAACTGCCCGAGGATATGGTGTTCTATGCCACTAACGAAGAGGGCGATGTGGCGCTCCATTCGGACACAGAACTGATCCTGGCGGAGAACCCAGACCTTTCGAAGCATGTGGTATTTGAGACATCACCACTCCCCGGATGGCGCTTTGCGCTGGGATTCCAAGATTAGGTTCTGATCCCCCTGGCTCGCCTATGTCCCCCTGGTCCGGAATACCCATGTGTCCGCCGCGAGTCCACCCATGAAGAAATTGCCCTCTTTCTTCGTCGGTGCACCTTGACAGACAAAGGTAGGACTAATTACAATCAGAGTGCTCAAGGGATGGCTCCCAGCATTTGGCTATGAGCCGGGGATATAGCTCAATAGGGAGAGCGCTGCGTTCGCATCGCAGAGGTCGGGGGTTCGAATCCCCCTATCTCCATTTTGCCCCTGTAGCTCAGGTGGATAGAGCAGCGGTTTCCTAAACCGCGTGTCGGGCGTTCGAGTCGCCCCAGGGGTACTCTGGGGCACGGTAGGGGTGTAGCTCAGTTAGGTAGAGCAGCGGTCTCCAAAACCGCCGGCCGCGGGTTCGAGTCCTGCCACCCCTGCCAGTTTCTGTGTTTAGACTTTCATCCCTTGCAGTGCACCCCCTCTTCCTCTCATTGCTCCTTTGGTACAGCGCAGCATAGAGGGCATCCAGCAAGAGGCAGGTCAGCTATACCCCTCATAGGTGCGCCCCTAAACAGAAAAATCGGGAATCGGAATTCCCGATTTTTCGAGTATTCTTGGCTGGGGAACTAGGATTCGAACCTAGCCTCGCGGATCCAGAGTCCGCTGTCCTACCGCTAGACGATTCCCCAGCAGCCGATTTTGAGTTTATCATACATTGTGAATCTGCTGCAAGGCTTTCAGGAGCGGGCTAACCGTCAACTTCTTGTCGGCAGAATCCCAGCATTGTTCAACCCTAGCGTCCTTCCACCCCGTTATTGCCGGAGAAGCTAAGAAGGCATACCAAATGAGCTGCTGTCTACTTGACCACCGGACGTCTCACCAGCATGATTGATTTTGTCTCGCATGTCGGAACGCAGACCCCACACCCCAGGCACAGGTTATTATCAACAGCCGCACTTCCATTGACCGCGACTGCGCCTACCGGGCAGCGATCACCACAGATACCGCACGCTGTACACGTTTCTTCATCTACTTCCGCAATGAAGTCTGATTTTTGCAGTAGATTTGCACCTGTTTCTCTCAAGCCTACGAAGAACAAACAGCAGTCGGCACAGCAGTTACAGATGGCCCATTTAGGATCATAGGTATGCACCAGGCCATCCTTATTGCACTTCCGTAAGAGTTCCACAGCCTGGTCATAGGTGATCTCGCGGGCCATACCGTGTTCGACACACCATCGGCCCAGGTTTCCTAAGAGGAGGCACGTCTCCAGCAAATGTTTGCAGTGATTCCCTGGCTCGGCAACCCAGTGCGGCAAACGGCACGAGCAGGTGGAGACGCTCCAGTAGCCAGACTCCTTCATCATCACAGCGACGTTCTCAGAGGGGCTGGCGTCCTTCGGCAATGCGTCCGGGTCAGGCCATACGCGACTTGTGGGGTACTCCAGTGCTGGCAGAGCCTTCGTTCCCCATTCATATTGAAACCACTTCATGGCTTTGAGCAACTGCACCGAATACGGGAACCTGATACCGCCCCAGGCACCTGTCTCGATAAGCCCAGGCCCACCGATCCCCACCGCCCTGTAATTGGGGTCTTCTCTTCCAGGGCTGATCCACATTGTGCCTTTGTCTGCCATAGTGCCGAGCATCATTTTCAGTTTTTCTTTCTCGATGCCAGCCCCTTCTTGAATCTGGTCTAGCTTTCTGCCCCTGAGACCCACCTTGACAGCCAGCTCCGCCTCCTCGGGCGTGTACTGCAGGCGTAACACTTCCCTGATTGAGGGGGCGTATGAGATGCCAGGGGGAATTTGATCAAGCATCTCTGCCAGTTGTTCGTAAACATCCTTCGTCGCCATTGCTGCCTCCCGTGGCACCTTGTCTTCCTACCCCGGTATGGCTGACCTTTTCCCTTGCTGGGGAATGTACCAGGGTGATGGATACCACCAGTCACCAGGTTCGGCAATCCCGTCCTCAATGAGGATGTGCATCAGGTTATAGGGAATGGCCATGAGGCATAAGCCTCCAGGGTGGCCGGAGGTCTGGTGGCAGAGATAAAGCCCCTCTATAGGTGTGCGGTAGCGAGCCAGTTCTGGCAGAGGACGCTGGTTCCACCACTGGTCTTTGCATGGCCGAAGACCGTACCATGAACCACCTAGCAGCCCCGTATTACGAAACTCGGAGTCATACGGCGTGCCAGCCCATTGACCCACCACATTATCCGAGTCGACATTCTCGACTACCTGGCTGAGGGCCTGGCGCATGTAATCGTTTATCTCATCCCTGATCTTGTTCAGGCCATCAGGCTCTTTCATGTAAGGCTCGGGACTGGGAACCATAATGTCCATGGGACCTTCCAGGCAGCGGTGAGGGCGAGCGCATTGAGGGTCAGTGGGGTTGTACTGTCCGCTCCCCACGATCAGCCACATAACCCTGTCTGCTGGTATGGTCGGCCTGCCTCGCCGACTGAGTTCGTCTGCCACATTCTCAAAGTAGATCTCCCGCGAGTCGCAAGGGTAAATACCCCCATAGAACGCTCCGCTGCGGCCCCACGCACCCCGGAACTTGGCACGATAGCGGAAGGGTTCACGCGTGAGGAACTGGGAGTGATAGAGGCTTCCCCCTTTGAGACTGAGGTCCTTTATTCGCTGTATAAGGCCAGCATCTAGGTGCCCTGGCCCGATAAGCTTGAGAAAGGTCTGTTGGATATCGGTGGCACTGATAACTGCCTTGTTAGCCCAAATCTTCTTTTCTGCGCAGGTGGCGTTATCTCTCAAACGTACCCCAACTGCCCTCCCGTTGCTGACGATGACCTCGTCTACAGGGCAGCAGGTACGCACCGTTGCACCGTGGGCTATAGCACAGCGCAGGATAGCATGATAATAGCCATGCATATTGCCACGAGGGCCGGCGGTTCTATCGAAATACCCGAAAGCCACCACTCCACCGAAAGCGGGGATGGCCATTCCTTGAAAGTGACCGTGGGCTACTTCCAGAGCTGCCAGGTATGCTGCATAAACCTTGAGGGGCTCGCTTTCCAAATACTCATCTAGCAGGTCGAACATGGTCATCTCCAGCAGTTCTTCAGTCCATACGTCCGGCTGCCTCTGCTTGTAGACCTGCATGAAGGGGATGTTTTCAACTGTTGGCTCGACCTCAGGGGGGTGGGGTGGGCACCAGAAGATAGCGCGTGCCAGCTCTTTGGTGAAGGGAGGCTGGGCCTGGGCACCACTGAGCTTGGTCCAGCCCTGGATGTCTTTCTCGATGATGCGTACCCAACCATCGGTGGTCATCACGTAAGGCGGTGGTTTTCCCTGATACATTGTGGTAGGTGGCCATTGCATGCGAAAGCCGTACTTCCACAACTCCAATTGCTCCCAGCCTGGGGCCGCTCCGGCGCAGTTAGCGATGGCGTGCGGACTAATGCGGACACCGGCTATCGGCTCGGTGTTCTCCTGCGCTCCACCACCATCTGGTCTCTCCTCCAGCAGGCAGACGCTTAGCCCGCACTTGGCCAGATAGGCCGCGGCCGTAGTGCCATTGTGGCCCGCACCTATGATGACAACGTCGTACCTTTCCTCACTCGTCATGCGCAACCGCATCCTCTGCTCGACTCTTCGGAGCGCCACGGAAGACGTAAATGCGTCGTGTCGTTATGTTAGAACTCTACTTGCTGGCTGTCAAGACCTTTTTCAGCCAGAGGGGCAAAAGTTGAATTGGCAACCCTCCGCTCAGGAGAAGCCGCGGACATACTCGCCCGTTTTGCCGATTACGCCAAGCGGGTATCCCTTGCATCCCGAACAAAAGGGGATTGACAGCCAAGTGAGACAATAGGTTATCATAAAGGTCAAAGATGGTGGAGGTGTGGCATGCTTTGATCCTGAATCCAAATGGGAAATCGCATACAACGACAGAAATAACACAATGAAAGGAGGCTGAAATGAAGTGTAAGTGTAAAATGGCAGTGGTTTTTCTTGCGATCCTGGCTCTAATCGTGCCACTCTCCGTCGGTTGTGGCAAAGGGGATGGGGATCGGGTGACCATCGTTATAGGTGAGATCACGGACCTTACCGGGCCGGCTTCACCAGCGTGCCTTCCTGTCCATTATGGGCTGGTGGATCTGGTCAGGTACTTCAATGAGGAAGACCTTATCCCTGGCGTGAGACTGAAGCTGGTCACCTATGACTTCGCTTACAGCCCGGCCAGGGACCTGCCAGGCTATGACTGGTGCAAAGCGAAGGGCGCAGAGGTTATTTTCGCGATTATGTTCTCGACATCAGAAACGCTGAAGCCCTTTGCCGAGCGTGACAAGATCGTGATCTTCACGGCGGCCGCTACCGACCCAATCCTCGAGCCTCCAGGGTGGGTGTTCTCCCTTGGTTGTCAGTTTTCTCAGATGGCAAATACCCTTCTGAAGTGGGTCAGCGAGAACCGCTGGGACTATGAAGCAGAAGGAAGGATGCCCAAGGTGGGCTTGATCGGTTGGAATCAACCCGCGACGCAGGACATGGAAAGGGGGATGAGCAGATACTGCCAGGCCTACCCGGACAAGTTCCAGTGGATCGGAGCTAGCAAGCCTCCTGTGGGAACACAGATGTTTGCCAGTGACGTGGAGAGGCTAAAAGACGCGGACATCGTTGTTCCCTTCGGTTATTCAGCGGGCTTTATCATAAAGACCTATAATGAAAAGGGTTACTCCCCGATATTTATCGCTGATTCCACCGCTGCTGCTTACAAACGTTTCTACGTGAACCTGGCGGGCTGGGAAGCCCTGGATGGTTTCCTGACCGCCGACGCGCAGTTGCAATGGTGGAATGAGCCAAACGAGCAGATCGATCTGGCCCGCGAGCTTCTGCGTAAATGGCGCCGGGGTCAGGCTGATGACTTAATTGATTCCGGCTCAGGCTACGGGGGTGGTTTCATCTGTCAGCGCATTATCCTGGAGACTATTCGAGAGACAGTGGAACGGGTGGGGGCCGAGAATTTCAGTGGCCGGGCCATGTATGACACGGCTATGAACTTTGAAGTGCAGTTCGATGGCCACCCGAAGTGGTACTACACTGAGACTGACCGCCTCTGCATACATCACATGTTGATACACGAATGGAGTGCCACTCAGCAGACGCTGGTGAGGATGACCCCCGATTGGCTGCCTCTGGTGAAGGAGTGAGGACGGAGGGATTGTCAGGAACAGTCGCTAGCGTGATACCCTCGTAATAGCCATCTAGAGCTAAACAGTAGATTCCGTGTTTGACACGGAATCTACTGCTTATGCCTTCTCGATTTCCGTACGAGGTCATCCGAAACCCGAAGCGCCCAAAGCTAGACGATCGACTTTTCGGCCAGCATCTAAGTGGGCAGGTTTACTGCTGAGTGTCTTCGGAGGCACTCCACTGAGTTCCGCCCAACAACCGAGATTCTTCTCTGCCTCCACCCGTAGTTCTTTATTCAATCATGAACTCCCACTGACAGGCAATTTCGTCCTTGCTTGTTCGAGGAGGCAGCTTGAGACCCTTCACATGTATGCTCGGATTGAAGTAGTGCGCCCAGGATTCAAACACCTCTTGCTCAACGACTCTGCAAATGACTTCCTCGCGCCCCTCCCCCTCTTTTTCCAGCCCCAATAACGTGGGACATTCCATGAAGGTGAGCACGACGTGGTTCGGGTTCTTTGCTTCGACGAGGTAATTGGCACTCCACATCCATGGATCTACCTGAAACGCCTTTATGAGGGCAGCAACATCAGTTCCCTCGATCTTCATTGCCTTCGTGAGCCTATCAAGCTCGTAGGTGCGTTGCTTCCCCCAGGTCCACATGTCACAAGCAACAGCATCTTTGTCGCCGAACCTGTTCTTGACAGACAAATACCAGAACCCATCAAGGGCGAAATACAATCTGGAATAGAGCCGTATTAGCCTTATAAGAGCCTCTTTTGAGAAATCCTCTAATCGTAGGTTCTCTCTGAGGGGCCCGCTATAATCGGTGAGCTTCACTTGTGTTGCCTCCCTTCGCCACGAAAAATCGGCTCGCCGTGACTTCACACCAACTTCAGCTCCCACTCGCAATCAATGTCATCATCCTCGTTTCGCGGCGGCAATCGCAAGGGAGTCACCTTGATTCCGGGATTGACCAGGTACTTCTCCATGATCGGCTCCCCACCCGCATGGTACATCGGCGGTGTTCTCTTTGGCTCGGCACCCTCAAGGTAATCAGGGGTGCGCCCTTTGGTTATCCTCAAGATGACGTGATTGGGGCTCTTGATGTCGTACTTGGCTGGGAAGAGGCCCATGGTGCTGTCCATCGGCAATTGGAGCAGCTTGAGTGAGTCGGTTACTGTGTTCAGTTCGGTATTGGCTATCTTGGGATACCTGCGATTAGCCCTGTCAGCCAGTCTCAGCCACGCCCCATGTTCACAGGCGTCAGCCACTGCCGAACCATACCTCATTCTGACTGTCAGGTAGTAGCCCTCATTCATCACGTTCCAGGCATACTGCCAGGCATGCATCATCCTGAGAAGGAAAGGTTTTGAGAAGTTGGCGTGGGTAAGGTGCGGGTAGTATGGCCCGCTCAAATCATCTACTTCAGGGGGAGTGGTAGTCTCGTCCACTACTTCCTCTTTGCTGCGGACTCTGGCCCCTTTCGGTGTTCTCAGTTTGTACTCCCACTGGCAGGCAATATCGTCGGGCCCTTCTCGAGGCGGAAGCTTAAGAGCGAATAGCTCCACATCCATATTCACCTTATACCTGTTTATTAACGGGGGCTCCACGATGTGGCACATTGGCACTATTCTTTCCGGTGCGTTTCTCTCCCACCATTCTACGGAAGGACACCTCGTCACAGTGACTATGGCATGATTCTCATTCTTTACATCCGACGTTGTGGGGTAAACCGCTCCCATAGTGTTGTCCAGCGGCAACTGCAAGGCCTTGAGACAGTCCACTGCGTTTTTCATGGGTATCCTGGCTATCTTGACATACCTCGTATTGCAGAGAGCGGCGCACCTCAACCACATTTCCAGGTCACAACCCATAGCCACATTCAGGCCATATCTCTTTTCCACCTCGTCCATCCACCCACCTTCCAGTTGGAGCCACGAATACTGCCAGGACCTGATGAGCTTAAGCAAGAATTCCTTGGAGAGATCCTCAAACCTTAGATTGGGGTTGAACGGCCCGCTATAGTCATTTATCTCGGTCATCTCTTACTTTCCTCCTTCAGTTTGATGCAGCCGCGTTATATCTTTCGCATCCACACTAACAAACGCCATACCGTCCTGTTTTCTATTGATTATGGCCTCCACGCAACCATGTCCCGTGGTTGAGCCGAAGCCAGCCTTCAAACATACGACCTCCGGCCACCTATGCATCGGCCATCCTTTGAACTTCGACCAGACACGTATTGGTGATGAATGCCCCTCCAGGGGAGTTTTCATCCTTAGTCAAGATATTGCAGCACCCCTCCGTATCCACCCCATTCTCGTCAGGGGTATACCAGGCACCCTGAGGTATATCCACTACCCCTGGCATTATCCTCTCCGTCACCCTGGCGATGATTTTGAGTTTTCCCCTATCATTGAACACCAGGATTCGATCCCCATCCTTGATACCCCTGGCCTGGGCATCGGCGGAGTTAATCAATATGGCCTGAGGCTCAAGCTCTTTTAGCCACGGCACATTCTCAAACTGGCTGTGAGCCCTTCGCTTGAAATGGGTGGTTATCATCTGAAGTGGGTACTTCTTCACCAGGGGATCATTCCGGCTCTCCCAGGTCTCGAGGTACTTGGGAACTGGCGGGATCTCCGGGTTGTTCCACCCCGCAATCTCCTGGGAGAAGATTTCAATCTTTCCTGAAGGTGTGGGGAAGGGGTTGTTCGCTGGATCATCAATCTGCCTTTTGAAGGCCACGTAAGGCTCAGGAAGGCTGACACGATGAATGCCTTTCTCTTGAAGCGCCTCATAGCTTGAAATCGGGGCACCAGCCACGCACTGCCTCAGTAGTTCATCCTCGCTATGCGTGCAAAAGTCCGGGATCCCCAAATGTCTGGCCAGTTCGATGGCGATTTCAACATGCGACTTGGACCCATAAAGCGAATCAATCACCTTATTCTGATAACCATAGACGGGAATACCTTCTCCAATGGCAATGTCGTTTCGCTCCAGGAAGGTATTGACCGGCAGCAAGATATCAGCGAATCTAGCTGTCGCTGTCATGAATTGCTCCATATCAACGATGAATTCCAGACGTCTCAGGGCTTCGGCGGTCTTGCTACAGTTGGGCGATTGATTCAAGATATTGTGGTTCACCAAGAAAAGTAGCTTATAGTCCGACGGATAACCGCCAGCCTTACCTTTGAGAATGGCGTCAGCCATCTTGATGCGATTCACGTGGCCACGGGCGGTGGACCAACCATAAAGAGGGTCATCGAAGTAGGCGTGGAGGGCGTACTTTCGGAACGGCGTTTCGAACAGCAAGGGGTTAGGCATATCCGGCACTATGCCTGGCATGCCTATCATGAAAGGAAGTGACATCATCGTTGTATGGCTTCTTCCTGCGGCGTTTCCCCCGTGTATGCCGATGTTACCGGTCATCGCTGCCAGAGTCATAGCTGCACGATGATATTGTTCCCCATAGGCGGTCCGACCAGCCCCAATACCAGCCATCAAGGCGGCTGGCTTCATGGTGGCATATTCCCGGGCCAGTTGCTCTATGACGGAGGTCGGCACTCCAGTAATAGCCTCAGCCCATGAAGGCGTCTTGACAATTCCATCCTCACTGCCAAGGACATAGTCCTTGAACTGGCTAAAACCAACAGTGTAAGTATCAAGGAATCTCTGGTCTTGCAGATCGTCCCTGATCATAACGAAAGCCATGGCTATGAGCATCGCAGCGTCAGTCCCAGGCCTGATCGGTATCCAGCGATCAGCGAAGGTTGCAGCAGAGTCAGTGAATCTCGGATCAACGCAGACAATTCTGGTGCCCCTCTTCTTAGCTTCGGCCAGCACCCAGCTTGTGGGAGTATCCTGAATGCTGACAGCGGGGTTCCATCCCCACATGATTATCAAACTCGAATTGAGGAGGTCGTCCCGACCACTCCGGGTGTAAGTCGTGCCATACGTGGCATATTCGGCAAACAAGGCGGCCTCGTAGGAGATGGTGCCCCAGAAGTTTGAATAGCCGCCGATCATGTTAAAGATTTTGAAAAATGGGGCGGCTGCGTGAAGCAAAACAACGTCGCCTGCAGAGGGAATCAGCATGAGAGCCGAATTGCCGTAGGATTCCTTGACTCGTCTTATCTCACCAGCAACCGTATTCAGGGCCTCATCCCATGAGATGCGCTGGAACGCGCCTTCCCCTCTGGTTCCCACCCTCTTCATGGGATATCTAAGGCGATCCGTATGATAGACGCGCTGCCGGCAGGCACGGCCCCGGAGACAGGCTCTAAAGGGAGGTTCTCCGTCATCGTCACTCTCAATCCGGGTGATTACTCCCCCTTTAACGTGAACCTTGAGAAAACAGGCGCCGCCACAATGGCTGGAACAAAAGCTGGGTATTACCTTCTCCACTTCGGCCAAATCCTTGCTTGCATCATCCCTCATAGGTCACCCCTCTTAAACTTCCATAACCCGCCAAACTAGGCAGACCGTGTGGTCATTTTGAACCACAATCTTTCTGTGGAGTTCAAGGCTCCCTGTCTCAAGTCGGATACTGACGCGCTCACTTTCAAACGTGAAACGCAGATGGAGACACGAACTACTTCCCCAGGCATATGGCTGCCCGGTCGATTTCCTCGCGCAGTATCCTCAGGTCCTCAGGAGTCGGCTCAGGGCTGGTGCCCACCTTCTTAGGGATGAGTATGTCAAAACTGCTGTTCTCCCGTATTTCCTCCACAGTCACTCCAGGGTGCAACGATACCAACTGCAGCCTCTTCGTTTCATCGTCAAAACCATAAATGCCCAACTGCGTAATCACCCGGTATGGCCCCGTACCCCTGGGTAATCCGGCTCTTTCTCTCGCCCCAGGCCCATCCAGATATCCGGGCGTTGTTAGAAAGTCCACCTTACTCACGAAAGTCCTCTTGGACTGGTTGGCAATGATGATGATCAGCCTTTGTGAGAATGAGGCCACATCACTGGCGCCGCCACTCCCAGGCAGACGGGCCTGAGGCGAGTCGTGATCACCTATTACTGTCGTATTGATGTTGCCATACATATCCATCTGAGCAGCGCCCAGAAAACCGTAGTCGATGTATCCCGCCTGCGACAGCGACATCACGTCATGCATGCTTGTAGCAGCCACAGCCCGGTGAAAAGTCCGCGATTCTCCCACGGATATAGCCAACTCCGGCAAGCGCGGCCCTAGCCCGCCAGCCTCAAAGACTATGAGGAGATTCGGCGCATGCGTCTTCTGTGCCAGTGTGGCAGCGACTATGGGAAGCCCAGTACCAACGAACACAGACTTCTTGTCTTCCAACAGTTTCGCACCCGTGAAGGCCAGGAACTCCCTCAAATTGTAGCTATTCTCTTTGATTGCCATCTCTCCCTCGTAGACTCCCTTCTGACTCACTCAAGCCTATTTCCGCCACGGAGCCCTCATCGGTTCCCTCAGAAACTCTCTTCTCTTCAGATAGTTCATCTGCTTGATGCCACCACATAGCTCCAGGTAGTCCTCAAAGCACTCCACCCCGAACACATACTTTTGCAGGTACTCTTCTACTCCCTCCGCTGTCTTAGAAAGGCTTAACCATTCTGCTATGTGATCTTCATCGTAGTAGTACATGCCAGGCATTTCACAGGGATGCGATCCATAAGGGACCTCAACAACCGCATCCACAACCATGAAAGGTATGCTCGTCCTCCACGGCTCTCTCCGTATGGTTTCATTGTCAATTACTTCCTCTGTGGTCACTATCAGACGGCGGGCACACCTGGCCAACTCGAAGTCCTCGACTATGATACCGTCCACCTGGGCATTGCCGTGCACATCGCAGCGATGAACATGAATGAAGGCCACATCGGGATAGGCTGCCGGAATCAGGGCCACAGGCTTCCCGCTAAAGGGGTCTTCAATCACCTTGCAGGAGCTATGCGCCATAGTGTCCGTACCGAGCATGGTGCGACTGGGCACAAACGACACACCCATCATGGCTGCCAGCCAGCGCCACTGGTAACCGGCATTGCTCGTTTCCGCTATCACCTTGCACTGCCCCGTCTGCACCATCCTTCTTGACCCCGGAGACAACCCCCTGAGCTCATGTCCGAAGGAATAGGCTACCTCAGCCCTGTTCACACACCCCGACGAGACTAGGATGTCAAAATCATGGACAGCGGTCTTGCCAGCCATAATAAGGTTGCGCTTCTTCTGCCTGATTATCTCGTAGATGATGGCCATTGACACTCTGGTGTGGCCGAATCCGCCGGAGGCAATGAAATCACCGTCCTTCACGAACCGGGAAACAGCCTCCTTGGCTGACATGGTCTTGTCCTTCAGTTCACGAGACTTGTTCTGCCGCACCCATTCCCTGGCTTCATCCGGGTCATACCACCCCACAAGCTGTCCTTTCCCTTGCTGTAAAATGTCCATATTGTTTCTCGCATACCTCCTTGCAATGCGTCAGTTACAGAGACTATCTGATTCTATAGAAGGCTTTGCTCCTACCTGATCTTACTTTAAGCTGACCACGATGCACAATCACTTGCTCCCAAATCGACGATTCGCCCTCCCGGATTCGACAGCGCGGAAGAACCATCACGATACTATCCGGGTGGCATCCCAAACACCGACTCTATGCCTCGATCCTGAACTCCCACTGACAGGCAATCTCGCCTGTATGCTTCCGGGGCGGCAGTTTGAGAGGCACAGCCTTCATACGAGGGTGGAAAAGGTGAGCGGCCCACTGGAAACCCTCAGCATCCAGCACCTCGCAGGCGTGCTTCTGTAAGGTGATGTCCCCATGCCTCTCGAAATACTCGAGCGATAGGCATCGCTTGATAGTGAGTATGCCACGGTTCTCGCCTGTCATCTCGCAGCGGAAATCCGGCCATATCCCACCAGCACCGATGTCCACTTGAAGGTACTTCAGGTAGCTCTCCACGTCTTCGCCCCAGATATTCATCGCCTCTCTATGACGCCGGACCTCCAGTGGGGTTTCTCTCTTCCAGTTTTCCCGGCTTAGCTCCCTGGCCTTCTGTTCGCCAAACTGCTCCCGGATAAGATTGAACCAAAGCCCGTCAAGGCCCACATACAGTTTCCCTGACGCTTGCCAGAGCCTTACCAGCGCATCCTTCGAGAAATCGCGCATGTCAAGGTCTGGCCTCAGTCTTCCGCTGTAGTCCTGTAATTCTTCCATAGGTGAATATCTCCCTGTCTCCTACCTGCACAACACTGAGCTTGATGATCCCCAAACGTACTCAATCACACGGTACACTTCGGAAGCCATACCACCCAGAACCAGAGAGCGTAAACCTAATAGCGGCTGGGCTTCTCCGACAGGCCCAACATTTGCCTGGCTTGCTTGGGGGTGGCTATCTCTCGGCCCATTTCCCTCGCTATTCGTACTACCCTCTCCACTAACTGAGCATTGTTCTTGCAGAGTTCGCCCTTCTTGTAGAGTACATTGTCCTCCATCCCAGTCCGCACGTTGATGCCCAGCATTATGCCCAAAGCCACCATTTGAGTCTGGTACAGGCCAACGCCAAGCACGCTATAGACTGACCGCTTCGGGCCACACTCCATAAGATGGATAACCTCTTTGGGAGTGGCATAAGCACCCCCACCGAACCCCATGACAAGACCGATCAGATATGGTGGCTTGACCAGCTCTTTACTAATGAGATTCCGCACCAACCAGTAGTGACCGGTGGTCCACACCTCTAGCTCTGGTTTTATACCCTTTTCCAGCATGATTTTGGCGTACCGCTCCGTCTCACCATAGGTAACCGAGGCGCAGGTGTCCAGCTCAAAATCTTTGTCCCGCCCAAACAGAGGCGGCTTCCTTGCCTTCAAAGTGAACCTCGAGACAATCGGCCCGCAGTCCAGACTGCACACCTCAGGGTTGGCCTCTGTTGATGCCAGCCTGGCCTCGTGAGACTCAGCTCCGATGCCACCGCCTGTGGTGTTGTTGATGATAATCTCTGGGCAGGCCTCCCTGATCATCCCGTTGACCTTGCGGTACTCTTTCGGGTCACTAGCCGTCAGTGTGGGGTTATCGGGCCTTCTTACGTGTAGGTGCACCATAGTGGCGCCCAGCTTGTAGCACTCCTTTAGCTGTTCGACTTGCTCCTCTGCCGTCTCTGGGTGGTTGGGATTGATCTCCTTGCCCTGGACGCCACCCGTAATGGCCACAGTGATCATCAGCGGAGGCAATGTTCCACGGGCGACACGCTCAACCCATTCTTCCTGGCTGCTCGGGTCAAAAAGTGCCGATACTTGTTCCATTCTTTGGTTTCTCCTTTCCAATGCTTGCTAGTTTTCGGATCCTCTAGCTACTTCTACGAGCACCAACTGTACCGCGATTCAAGGTCCAGCTGAAGAAACTATGTTCAACTTTAGCTGAGCAGATATCCTCCATCCACTACTATTGTCTCCCCGGTGATATAGTCGGCGGCTGCACTGGCTAAGAAGAGCGCCACCTTGGCAACATCGTCCGGCTCGCCTACACGGTAGAGTGGTACCCGGGGCAGGAACAACTGCGCCTTCTCTTCGAAGCTCTGTTCTGTAGGCATCAGGGTAGCCAGAAGCTCTTCAAGGCCGCGTGTCTTAATGATGCCTGGGGCAATAGCGTTGACCATAATGCGGTGCGGAGCCAGTTCTAAAGCTAAGGCCTTCGTTAACGCCACGACGCCTCCTTTGGATGCCGCGTAATGCGCATGTTGAAAACTGGGATGCAAAGCCTCCAAAGAAGCGATGTTGATGATTTTACCACCGTGCCCAGCCTTGATCATTTGCTGGGCGGCAGCCTGGGAGTAGAAGAAGACGCTCCTCAGGTTAGTATCATGAACGCTGTCCCAGGCCTCCACCGTCATGTCAAGAACCGTTGCAGCAGGATAGATGCCTGCATTGTTTATGAAGACATCAAGGCAGCCAAAAGTAGCGATGGTCTCCATGACTACCCTCCTCGCATCAGCCAACGAGGTGGCATCAGCGGCGGTGGTTGCTGCTTTACCGCCTTTGACCCGAATATGTTTCGCGGTTTCCTTCGCTGTCTCAATGTTCAGATCGCTTATCATGACACCGGCACCAGCTTCCGCCAATCGAAAGGCGATGGCCTTGCCGATGCCCTCTCCGCCACCAGTGACAATAGCACCTTTGCCAGTGAGATCGAATAGTTGACCAATAGTTTGAGCGCTCATCCCGTATTCCTCCTGTCCGGCCCCGTCTCCGTTAGACCCAGATAAGTATGTAGCACTTCTTTGCTGGTTCCTCAAAATCTGCACGTTACCCAAGGCTCATAACATAGACATGATAGAGGAGTGACTCTAATCGCAGCGTCATACAAGAGCGCACCCCACATGTCCTGCCGTTCGCCTTTTCAAAACAGAACGATCTGTATGTTCCATGGCAGCGGTGCATCCGGCTCCGATGCCTCGGCGTCCAACGTCACGTAGTAGCCAGGACGACAGTATTTATGGTAGATCACCATGGATGTTTCCTGCAAAGGACGAACCCCGCAGACCTCACCCGGATACACGTCCGTGCTCCGCACGTGAATCTTGCAGTTCCCCGAGCCATCATAGACCTCTTTGAATCGAAACTCTGCCTTGCTAAGGTGCCAGAAGCCAGTCTGAAATCGGTACGAGATCACTGGCCTCAGCGCTCCACTCCCATATCATCCCATAACGGGTGTTGACCCGGTTGCCTTCGCTGTAACTCATCTCTGGCAAGCCCTGGATGGTGTAGCGAAAGTTTACAGTTGTGTCATAAATAGCCTGCTTATCAACGTTCGCAGCGCCTACCTTCTCCACCGCCGCCTTCAGCACCTGATACTGGAAGGCCTGCGCCACAACTTGGGAGACATATGCATAACCTAGGGAAACCTCAGTCTCTCCAGAGTGCTTTTGAACACCCGCCTTGGCCACGGCCGCCATGGTACAATCCTGGTAACTAAACCATGTCCACGACAGGGCATTGAATGACCCGTCCATGGCCTCCCATCCTGACGTCGGTATTATCAGGTTAGTCCAACAAGGCAACCCCTCACCAGCGAAGAAGGTGGCAGTACCTCCCGCAGCTCGAAACTGGGAAATAAAGCTGGAGTACCCTACGCCGCCAGCGAAAATGGGACATACATAATCACAGCTCTTCAGGGCACGTACCACGCCACTCCAGGTTACTGTTCCTGCCGGCTGAACGTAACTGCTAACCAGGTCGAATTTATCCGGGTGAGACTGAACGTACGCTTTCATGGCAGCAACTACAGGCAATTCGTAGGAGGTATCCCAGCTCACAATGCCGATTTTCGGCTTTGTTGGATAATTGATCCAGTGATCACTCAGCCATTGCAGCGCCATGTTATACTGGTCGGCTACAGTCATGCCCGACTGAAATACCCACGGGTTAGATTCTACGGATGTGTCTATGGTGTTGGTGAAGACGACAATCTTGTCTCTTGCTAGGAACTGGGCTATTGTGT
>VGOE01000053.1 GCA_016876035.1 Chloroflexota bacterium | reverse complement strand
CTCTCGTACTCGAACGATATGGGATTTCTTTGGACAAAGAACAATTGAAATCTCTTTCGAGGTAAGGACTGAGTATTACGGTGTAATACTAAGCTGAAGCTAAATTTTAGAATCCACGGATTACGGGCGGAGAGCATTTAGCACCCCAATATGTCATTGCGATCCTTCCTTCGGAAGGAAAAGCAATCCCTGCAAGGGAGGGGGTAAGAGACAGGAATGAGTCTTCGCCCCTGCCCCCGCCCTGGCATTGCTTCGTCGTCCGCATCAGGCGAACTCCTCAGAAATGGCATTTTTAGGCGACCCTGATCAGAGATGTTTGCCTTCGGGCAGAGCCGACGATTATAATTATCAGTAGTTTTGACTGGGGAGAAGCACGGCTGGAAAGAGGAAAGGAGTGAGACATGGCTGGTATAGTTTCCTACGGGGCGTATATCCCTATCTACAGGCTTAGCAGGGCCATCCTGGGCCAGGTCTGGGGTGGGGGTGGGAAGGGGGAGAAGGCCATAGCCAACTGGGATGAGGACAGTATTACTATGGCTGTCGAGGCAGGCACTGACTGCCTCAAAGGGATAGAAAGAAAATCGGTAGATGCCTTGTATTTTGCCACCACCACCCCACCCTTCAAGGAAAAGCAGTCGGCCAGCATCATCGCCGCTGCTCTTGACCTGCGCGAGGACATAATTGCGGCCGACTTTACCAACTCCCTTCGATCTGGGACGATCGCTCTCAGGGCTGCCCTTGACGCTGTGAAAGCCGGTTCGTCGAAGAAGGTACTGGTGATCGTCGCTGACTGCCGCGTCCCGGCCCCCAATTCGGCCTTAGAACCGCTGTTTGGCGATGGTGCAGCCGCCTTCCTCATTGGGCAGGATGGGCTGGCTGCTGAAATTGAGGGTAGCTACTACCTCACCAGCGAGTTCATCGATATTTGGAGACTTGAGTACGATATGCTGCCTCGCACCTGGGAAGAGCGCTTCACTCTCGACGAGGGATATGAGCCACATATGAAGAAAGCCGTGGCTGCTTTGTTGAAGGCTCAAAACACTGCGGCCAAGGACTTCAGCAAGGCCGCCTTCTATGCTCCCAATGCCAGAGCTCATGAAGCCATGGCCAGGACCCTGCGCCTGGATGCCAAGACCCAGGTACAGAACCCTCTTTTTGACAGCGTCGGCAATACAGGAGCGGCTTTTGCCCTGATGACGCTGGTGGGCGCTCTGGAGGAAGCCAAGGCAGGGGATCGAATTCTGGTGGCCAGCTATGGAGATGGCGCTGATGCCCACATCGTCCGTGTGGCGGAAGGAATCAGCAAGGTAAAGGACAGGAGAGGCATAAAGAAGAACCTCCAGTTTAAGCTCATGCTGGAAAACTACGGCAAGTACGTCACGTTCAGGAACCTGATAAAATTTGAAGAGACTCCCATGACTAGGCCGAGGACTTCCCTGACCGCCATGTGGAGAGACCGCAACTGGGTCTACCGCTGTCATGGACATAAGTGCCAGCAGTGCGGCAAGACTCAATTCCCTCCGCAAAAGCGATGCATGTATTGTCAGGCCGATGACAAATTCCTTCAGGAAGTGCCGCTGTCTGATAGGAAAGGCGTCCTCTTTACTTACAGCATGGACGAGAGGACGGCAGTAGTAGATCCCCCGAATGTCCTGGCAGCGGTCAACCTTGACGGAGGTGTCAGAATCTTCAGCCAGATGACGGACAGGGACGTAAACAATATCAAAGTAGGTATGCCGATGGAACTAACCTTCAGGCGGATCCACGATGCCCTGGGAGTTCACAACTATTTCTGGAAATGCCGGCCGGTAAGGGAATAAAAAGGAGGAGACATGGCAGAGGGTATAAAGGACAAAGTAGCCATCGTTGGCATGGGATGCACCCGCTTCGGAGAGAGGTGGGATGCCGATATAAAGGACCTGATAGCTGAAGCCACCTATGAGGCTTGCGCCGACGCCGGCGTTGAGATCAAGGATATTCAGGCTATATGGCTGGGGACTCAGTGGGGGTCTCAGGTAGTAGAGGGTGGCGTGGTTACAGGAACACTCCTTTCCAGCACCCTTCAGACTCAGTACGTGCCGGTGACGAGGGTGGAGAATGCCTGCGGCACCGGAGCCGAGTCACTCAGGGGCGCTACCTATGCTTTGGCGGCCAAAGCCAATGACCTGGTGCTGGCCGTAGGCGTGGAGAAGCTGAAGGATATGGGATTTGGAGGTCTGCCTTCAGTGTGGATCGGGAGGTGGGAACCTGTATATGGAGCTTTTGGCACTGGCCCCGGCAGATACGCCATGGCTGCTACGGCCTACTTTGCCAAATACGGCCTCACCCCTGAGCAAGGCAAGAGGATCCTGGCTGACATCTCGGTCAAGAGCCACTACTACGGGGCCAGAAACCCCAAGGCCCACCTCAGGAGAGAGGTCACCGTAGAGCAGGTGCTGAATGCTCCCATGATTGCCTGGCCTCTGGGCCTTTTCGACTGCTGCGGGGTGACAGACGGTGCTTCGGCAGCCATTCTCTGCCGCACCGAGGACGCGAAGAAATACCGGAAAGACTACGTCACCATCAAGGGGTTTGGCATAGCGGCCAGCCCGGGGTGGGGTAAGGAGAGAATAGACTACGACTTCACCTACTGGGATGCCACGGAGGCCGCCGCTCAGATGGCCTACCGGGAGGCCGGGATCAAGAACCCTCGACAGGACCTTGACATGGTGGAGTTGCACGACTGCTTCTCGATTGCCGAGCTTATCGCCAGTGAGTCGCTTTTCCTCTGTGATAAGGGTAAGTTCAAGGAGCAGATGGGTGACAAGAGGGCCTACTATCACGACGGAGAAATGCCAGTTAACGTCAGCGGAGGCCTGAAATCCTTCGGGCATCCGGTAGGCGCCAGTGGCTGCCGCGAGGTGCATGAGATATACAAGCAGATTCAGGGCAAGGCCGAGGAGCCGTCGCGCCAGATGAAAGACGTGAAGCTGGGGTTGGCTCACAACCAGGGGGGGCACCCGGGCAAGTTCATCTGCGGCGTCACCATAGTAGGCGCCCCCTAATAGCAGGCTATCCAGCGGTGTGGATCTAAGGTTAGACTAAGTGGCCGATGTCCAACCCTTCTGTGGGCTTCGCTACAACACTGAGCGGATAAGGGATGTTTCGTCGGTTATCTGTCCCCCCTATGACGTCATTTCCCCGCCAGAGCAGCGTTCTTGCCACCATCGAAGCCCATACAACATAATCAGGGTTGAGCTTGGGGAGGACTATCCCTCAGACTCTCCGCAGAGCAATAGGTACACCAGAGCGGCTGACACCCTCAGGAATTGGCTGGAAGAGGGCGTTTTGCTTCGTGAGAGGGTGCCGGCGTTCTATGTCTTCCAGCACCGCTTCATATACCAGAGTTACCTGAGAAGCCGCTGGGGGCTGGTGGCCCGAGTGCGGCTGCCAGACCAGTCCGCTGCCGGGGCTCGTCTGCACGAGACGACCCTGGAGTCTCGTGTCAAGGATCGCCTTAATCTGCTACGTTCCTGCCGTGTCAATGTCAGCCCTATCCTGGGGATCGTCCGCCAGGGCCAACGCAAACAGGGACTGGCTTCTCTTCTGCGGGAGGTCGTTGGAGAAGAAGCAGACCTGGGTGCCGTCGATCACCAGGGACTAATTCACCACATGTGGGTTATCACCGATCCTACAAGCATAGCGAAAATCACTGCTTTTTGTGCTGATAAGGATATCTACATCGCCGATGGACACCATCGCTATGAGACGGCCCAAGCTTACCAGAGGGAACAACAAGCCCTTCTGGGCTGTTCCACCGGAGACGAGCCTTTCAATTTCGTGATGATGACTATAGCCGACGCCGGGGATCCAGGAGTGCTGACGCTCCCCACTCATCGCCTGCTGCGGGGAGCGCGAGCCAAGAAGCTGACGGATCTCAGAGAGAAGCTGGACTCCTTTTTTGACCAGGAGTATCTCGAACCTTACGGCACCACTCTGGCCCAAACAGCAGAAGGGTGGTTGGACACCTTGGCAGAGCGCGGCAGTAAAGGGACAGCTATAGGAGTTTACGGTCTGGATGGCAAGCGATTGCGTTTGCTTATGCCCCGTGATATGGCAAAGCTGGATGAGATACTGCCCCGCGAGCGGAGCCAGGAATGGAGAAATCTGGATGTCGCCCTCCTTCACTGTATAGTTTTACGGCGGATAATGGGTGTTGATACGCCGCAGAAGGAGGAGCAACGGCTGGCGTATACCGAGAGCGCGCTGGAGGCCATCAGCCGGGTGAATTCTGGCGAGTACCAGTGGGCTTTCTTGATGAACCCCATTCCCGTTTCCAGCGTCTTGGCCGTAGCTGACGCAGGGGACAGAATGCCGCCGAAATCCACTTACTTCTACCCCAAGCTACCCACCGGTCTGGTAATGTATCCGCTATGGTACGAATGAAAGAGGAACTCGACCGGGGTAGAGTGCACGACGTCGGGCACTCTGCTGCTGACAGTCGAATGGCAAAAATCACCCAGGGAGACCAAGGTTTGAAGGGGATCAAAGGTTAAGATGAAGATCGGGGTTCTAGCGTTGCAAGGCGCTTTCATAGAGCACGTCAGGATTTTGCAGCAGCTAGATGTAAAGGCCTCCCTTATCCGCTTGCCGAAGGAGCTGGAGGGCCTGGATGGTCTCGTTATCCCCGGCGGAGAAAGCACCACCATCAGCCGGTTGATGGCTGACTTCCACCTGATGCAGCCCCTCAGAGAATTGGCTCAGGACGGTCTACCCATTCTGGGAACCTGCGCTGGCATGATTCTTCTGGCCAAAGACGTAGGGGGCAACTCGGTCCCCAGCTTAGGAGCCATGGATATAAGGGTGAAACGCAACGCCTTTGGCAGGCAGTTGGATAGCTTTGAAACTGACTTGGATATGCCCGCCCTTGGCGCACCACCCTTCCACGCCATCTTCATCCGTGCCCCGATTGTGGAGAAGGTTGGCCCCGAAGTGGAAGTCCTGGCCCGTCTATCTGACGGTACAGTGGTAGCTGCCAGACAAGGTAAACTGGTGGCTTCGGCCTTCCACCCCGAGCTTACCTCTGATCCGAGGTTTCATCGGTACTTCTTGAATATCGCCGCCTCGGTCTGAACCACTTTTGTCTTTCATAGTCCTTGAAAGCCCGCCTGTGGAGGAGGACTTTATACATCGCCTCTCCTCCACTCTACGTAGTCACCTTTCTTGCAATTTCCCTCATTCCATTCCCTGTCTGTCTCTCTTATCTGAAGCATCGATTCCTTATCTCTTAGTATCTCTTGAGTTTCCTTCCAAGCCTCTTTGTCTCTCAAATACTCGATGAAATCTAGCACTGAACTCAGGCAAGAAGGAGGGATCTCGTCCAGGGCCTTGGCAATCCTTTTCTTGTATTCAAGACGACTCTTTACCATGTTTTGGCCTCCCCCTAATCCCAAATCGACATCGTGGCCAACCGAATACCTTTATCTCTTGGCTTCGATAGCTGCCCTGGCCATCGCCTTGAACTCTGCCAGCGACCGCTTCCCCAGGTCCTCGCCGCTGCGCAGGCGGACGGCTACCGTGGCAGTGTCCGCCTCCTTGTCACCCACCACCAGCATATAGGGCACCTTCTGCAACTGTGCCTCTCGTATCTTGGAGTTCATCCTCTCAGGGCGAGCGTCAACCTGAAGGCGCAGGCCCTCGGCCTTTAGCTCGGCCTCCACCTGCCGCGCGTAGTCAAGATGGCGGTCGGCTATGGGGATGACCACTGCCTGCACCGGCGCCAGCCATACAGGAAAAGCGCCGGCGTAATGCTCGATCAGACAGGCCAGGAAGCGCTCCATGCTGCCCAGCACGGTGCGGTGTATCATGGCCACCAGGTGCGGCTGGCCATCCTCGCCCGTATAGGTCACTTCGAAGCGCTCCGGCAGGTTGAAGTCCACCTGAATAGTAGGCCCCTGCCAGGCCCGCCCCAGGGCGTCCTGGAGCTTGATGTCGATCTTCGGCCCATAGAACACCCCTTCCCCGGGGTCTACCTGGTAGGGCTGCTCCAGCCGCTTGAGGGCTTTTTCCAGTGTTGCCGTCGCCCGCTCCCAGACCTCGATGGTTCCAGCGTATTTGTCCGGGCGGGTGGAAAGCAATACCTGATATTCTGCAAATCCAAAGGACTTCATCATGAAGCGGGCCAGTTCCAGTACTGCCATTATCTCCTCTTCCACTTGCTCCGGGCGGCAGAAAATGTGGGCATCGTCCTGGGTAAATCCTCTCACCCGTGCCAGTCCGTGCAGCACTCCAGAGCGCTCATAGCGGTAGACCGTGCCCAGCTCCGCCCAGCGCATCGGCAGCTCCCGGTAGCTGCGAATCCTGGTCTTGTACATCAGGATATGGCCGGGACAGTTCATCGGCTTGATGATGTAGTCCTGCCCCTCGACATCCATGGGCGAATAGAGGTTCTCACGGTACATTTCCCAGTGCCCGCTGGTTTTCCACAGACCGACTTTGAAAATGTGGGGGGTATAGACTATCTCGTACCCCCGCTTCAAGTGCTCCTCTTTCCAGAAGTCCTCGATGATCTTCCGCACTATCGCACCTTTAGGATGCCACAGCACCAGGCCCGGTCCGGCTTCCTCATGAATGCTGAACAGTTCCAGTTCCTTGCCCAGCTTCCGGTGGTCTCGTCTCTCCGCCTCCTCCAGCTTGTGCAGGAATTCGTTCAGGGACTCCTGGCTCTCGAAGGCTGTGCCGTATATCCGTTGCAGCATGGGGCGGTGCTCGTCGCCGCGCCAGTAGGCCCCGGCGATGCTCAGCAGCTTGAAGAAGGGGCCGACCTGGCCGGTGGTCTTCACGTGAGGCCCGCGGCAGAGGTCAACGAAGGCCCCCTGGCGGTAGATGGTGAGGGTCTCGTCGGCGGGGAGGTCATCGATCAGCTCCAGCTTGTAGGGCTGGCCAGCAAAGACCTGGCGTGCCTTGTCCTTGTCCACCTCCTCCCTGGTGAAGGGGAGGTCAGCAGCCACGATTTCCCGCATCTTGGCCTCGATTACGGGGAGATCTTCGGGGGTGAGGGGGCGGGGCAGGTCGAAGTCATAGTAGAAGCCGTCATCGGTAGGCGGCCCAATGCCGAACCTAGCCTCGGGGAAAAGTGACCTCACCGCCTCGGCCATCACGTGAGAGGCCGAGTGGCGTATCATGTCGAGATTATTGCGGTCTTCCGCCAATCTACTTGCTCCTGGCCGACTTAGATTAAAACCTCTCGACCTTTAGCAGGTGAGAGGTTCTCCGTCACTGGCTGCCGGTGTGTTTCGGCCATAGTAATGATTATGGTGGGCGATACTGGAATTGAACCAGTGACCTCTGCGATGTCAACGCAGCGCTCTAAACCCCTGAGCTAATCGCCCCCACCCCAAAAGTTATCAAATACCTGGGGCCAAGTCAAGCATAGCACCTGAGATTGTTTATCAATCCGTGCCATTCCGGCTCGGGCTCGCAGCACCAATGGCAAGACGAACTCCGGAGCTAAGCCAGCGCACAGATATTTTCATCCATCGTGGTGCTGGCTGCAAGCCAGCATGAAAAATTGCTAAACAATCTCGCACCCACACCCCATCGCTCATTCCAACAAGAAACCCATAGTCAGTCTTACCGCCGAGCATCAGACTGTGCAGTGTCCAGACATACTATGCTGTTTTCGGACCATGAACAGCCTGAAGCAAGAAGGGGTTCTGTGAAGCTACTCGCCGGAGAGACTTGCCTGCAAAGGAGGTTCCCATCAGGAATGCAGGTCAGACTTGCTACCGCACAGGGCCAGTTCATATTGGTGCCTCGACCGTCACAGTAGTGCCTTTCCCTGGCACGGACTCCATCTTCGCATTGCCGCCCAGCAATCGAGCCCTCTCCTGCATCCCGGCCAGGCCGAGCTTACCACTTCTGGTCAAATCGCCCACGGAGCTGGGAAGCTCAAACCCCTTGCCGTTGTCGGCGATGGTTATCTTAATTTTGTTGGAAACGAACTGCACGGTGAGCTCAGCTTCGGTGGCCTCAGAATGCCTCCACACATTTCTCAGTGCCTCTTGAGTGATGCGAAACAGCATCAGTTCCGCTTCTTGAGGCAAGCGTCGTTCGCTACCAAGCACCCTGGTCTTAATCCTTATCCCTGAATATCCTGAAACGTCGGACGCCAGCCACTCCAGGGCTGGCAGCAAGCCGAGGCGGTCCAGTATGGGCGGTCTCAGGTCCTGGCTCAAGCGTCGCACGCCCTGAATGGTGTTGTTGATCTGTTGCCACAGGTTTTCCAGCAGGGCACGGTTGCTCTCGGAGGGTACCTTACCGCTGGAGGCGAGATTGTCCAACTGGCGTGAGAGGACCACCAGGGACTGTATGGTATCGTCGTGGAGCTCCAGGGCAATGCGTTTTCTCTCCTCCTCCTGAGCCTTGGTGACTTCCCTGAGGTAGAAGCTCAGGTTCTCCCGCATTCGCTTCTCTTCGGTCACATCCCTGGCAATGTTCTGGAAGCCCACTGGCACTCCATCCTCTATGACCAGGCTGGTGGTCAACATCAGAATCGCCTCCGTCCCGTCTTTCCTGACTATGCGCTGTTCATATGGCTGTTCCACAGTCTGCCTTTCAAGGAGCTTACGCTGGACATCCATCGCCAGAGCGTGGCTTTCTTGAGGCAGGAACTTCCTCACATTCATTGTCGTCAGCTCTTCTAAGCGGTACCCGGTCTGAGTCTCACATGCCCTGTTAGCTACTGTGATATCGCCGTCCAGGTCGTGAACCCAGATGGCGTCATTAGCATTCTCGAAAAGTCCTCGATAATTCCTCTCTGAGACGGCCAGCCTTAGCGTTGCCAGACGCTCCTTCTCATAAAGACGGGCATTTTCCACAGCAACTCCAATCTGATTCCCGATAGCAGTAAGCAGTTCCACTTCATCTTCGCGAAACCAGCGATAGTCGTGCATGAGCACAGAAAGGGTCCCCATAACCTTCCCCTTCGATTTCAGAGGCACGCTGAGCAGCGAACGTATCCCCTGGGTCCTGGCCACCTCTATCTCTTTGGGGCTAAGCGTGGGATCTTGAGACGCATCTTCCACGAATAGCGGTTCCCCCGTATGGGCCACTTGCGCGCTGGAACTCTCGCCGAGCCTGATCTTTTCCCCCAGTTGGGCAAACTCTGCGGATACACCCCCGTGAGAAGCTAGGGATAGCTCGCCAGCCTCTTCATCCATAAGGTGTATCAAGACGGCGTCCACCTGCATCACACTCATGACGGTCTCAGTAGCCTTATCCAGCACCTCCTGGAGCTCCAGAGACTGGGAAAGAGTAGCAGACGTCTGGTTAAGAGCGGCAAGCCGCTTCTCGCTGTCTTTTATGCCTTGAAGCTGGAATTGCAGGGCACTTTCTGCCTTTCTAAGATCAGCGCGGCGCTTCCGTCCTCTGCGCAATGCGTCGAAGGAGAGAAAGACCACGTTGCCCAGGACAAAAACTAATCCTGCTTCCAGAAGGGCCTGCCTGCTGTTAGTCGAGAGCCAAATGGCGCCCGGGAGCATACAAAAAAGGGCGATCAGTGAGGTGACAAAGACTCCTCCCCACCCGAATAGGAAGCCAGCCCAGACTATCGGTACCAGATAGGCAATCCTCTCGAAGGCATGGCGCTCCAGGCCGAGGTCGGACAGAAAGCGAGCCACAGGTGCCGGAGGATGTAGTTGTGCCACATATTGGGAGATGGTGATAAGCACCAGCAGGGCTGCCAGAACCCAGAAACCTGGCTTTGCGAAGATTCTCGTCGGCCAGCCAAAGGATGGTTGTTGCAAGTCCGCCTGCCTCTAAGTCCTCGAAGGACAGCCCTCAGGGCACGTCATCGAGGGAGATCCAGCCTTCTTTCAGGCCACGCACCACAGCTTCGGTGCGGGAACCGACCTGAAGTTTGTTGAAGATATGGGTCAGGTGGCTGTGGACCGTCCGCACGCTGAGGAAGAGCTGTTCGGCAATATCCTTGTTGCTCAAGCCTCTAGTCGCCAATCTGAGGATCTCCTTCTCTCGCTGGCTGAGCATTTCCAGGGGCTCTCGCTTCTTGATCTTGTCGGTCCTGGACACGAAGCGGTTCAAAACCTTGCGGGCGATTGAGGGGTGGAGCACTGATTCCCCCGCGTGCACAGCTCGGACAGCATCTACTAGCTCATGCCCGTGGACGTCCTTCAGCAAATAGCCAGCAGCACCCGCCTCCAAAAGGCTGAAGACGAACTGGTCATCATCGTAAGCGCTGAGAATCAAGACACCGATGCCGGGGCAAAGCTCCTTAATCCGTTTGGTGGCCTCAATGCCATCCACGTGGGGCATGGCTATGTCCATTAAAACCACATCAGGATTGAGTTCAGTAGCTAGCTCCACCGCTTCCCCTCCATCGGCGGCCTCAGCAATCACCTCCAGGTCCTCTTCCTGCTCCAGGATACGGCGGGTGCCCTCCCGCACCACTGCGTGATCATCGGCGATCAAAACCCTTATTCTGTGCAAATCAACCCCTCCTTGTCGACCGCTTCAATCAGACTATGATCCTGGCCAGGAGTCCCACTCTGCTACCCCAGGCCGACAGGGGTGAGCAGCGACCATGCGTTACTGGCAGATTAAGTAGGCCTGCACTCCCTTGCCTCTTGCATTTTCCTATGCTAACCGATCATTGGTCAAATTGTATTCCCCAAACAGTCGAAACCGCCGTGGCCGAGTGTGCATCGAGGCCGAGATGCCCTTCACCACTGGAGGCCAGGGGATGCTTAGCTGCCGTGTCAGTATGAAACACACTCACCACCCGACTTCAGCTTGTACTTGTCCCACTTCCACGAAGGCTGTATATTCTCATGTGTCAGGTAGTCGAAAAAGGGTACATTACCAGGTATGAACTACCAGTGGCCGTCCTGGCGCAGGGCGATGGCCTATTGTTTTCAAGCAGGAGGTGAGTCAACATGATCAAGGCTATGGCGCTAATAAAGAGAAAGCCAACCGTGTCCCATGAGGAGTTCGTCAGGCATTATGAAGAGGTGCACGCGCCCCTGGCGCTGAAGCTTTTCCCTATGATCAAGAAATATGTGCGCAACCATGTCGTTGCTCCTCTGGGTGCTCCGGAGCCGGACTTCGACTGCGTCACCGAGTTCTGGTTTGACAGCCCGGAAAGCGCTCAGGCGGTCGTTGATATCCGGATGTCTGATGTCGGTAAGCCTATCCGTGACGATGAGGAGACCTTCATGGACATGGGCAAAATGATCAGCTTCCTGGTTGACGAAAGGGTAACACGGTAACCCCATGTTGCCTGTACCTGGTTGTACGGTTCCGCGTAACAACCGGGATTCTTAGCTCCGCTCATAATGACACCTACGGACGCTGTCACCCTGAGCCGAAGCCCTCATCCCTCACGCAGTGAAGGGAAAGGGGATAGCGAAGGGTCTCTGCCTCACTCTTGTGGTGCGAACTATTACGGCTAAGCACTAGCCGGGCTTTACAAACATATATCCGGTGCCGAATTGGGTGATAATAAACCTGGGGTGTTTGACATCGTCCCCGAGCTTCTGCCTGAGCCGCGCCACTGCTACCTGGATAAGGTGCGTTTCACCGACATATTCGCCACCCCATACCTTCTCCAGTAGCTGTTCGTGAGTGACCACTCGGCCAGCATTGCGCGCCAAATAAGACAAGAGTCTGTATTCTGTGGCAGTCAGCCTTACGTCCTGGCCGCACCGGGTGACCCTATGTGAAGCAAAGTCAACCACGAGGTCATGGAAATGCAGGACTGGCTCGGGACGCTCATCCCACAAGGTGGTGCGGCGCAGCACTGCCTTCACCCGAGCTAGCAGCTCATCTCTGCCAAAGGGTTTGGTGATATAGTCATCGGCGCCAAGGTCAAAGCACTTCACCTTGTCATCTACGTTCTCCAGCGCAGTAAGCACGATAATAGGAATCTGGGAGAATTCCCGAATACGGCGGCAGACCTCGAACCCATCCATCTTAGGCATTCGGAGGTCCAAGATGACCAGATCAGGAAGCTCTTTTTCAAAGATTTGAAGAGCCTCCAGCCCGTCTCCTGCTGTAAGCACCTGATATCCGCTGGCTTCCAGATTAGCCCGCATGAACCTCAGTATGGTGACTTCATCGTCCACTACCAGGATTCGCGTTTTGACCATCATCTTCCTCTGCGCTAAGAACTATTCATGATAACGACTGCGGTGCCTGGTGTTCCATACACTATTCCACCTCCTTCAAGGCTTCTCGGACTATAGCTTCTAGCTCCTGAGGAGTGAAAGGTTTGGCTAAGAAGGGTCTGGCGGTTTGTTTTGCGAAGCTCTCGATGTCGCCACCCAACACATCTCCGGTAGTGAATATTACCCTGTTTACCTTCCTGGGATGTTCCTTCATTATCCAGCGGTAGAGTTCCTTGCCGTTCATTACTGGCGTCCTGACATCAATGAGAACCAGATCATAATCCTTTTCCTCCAGCATTTGCTGAGCCGCACTTCCATTGACGGCGATATCAACCTCAAACCCCTCACCTGCGAGGACTCTCTGGCAAACCAGACCAATGGCCGGTTCATCTTCGACTACCAGAATTCTTTTTCTGCCAGCGCTGGAGTTTTTCACTTCACCGCTCCTTCTTATCAATACTGAGGATAGGGAGTTCTACCACAAAGGTGGCTCCCTGGCCCAACTCGCTCTGGGCATATATCTTGCCCCCGTGTTCGGTCACTATCCCATGGCAGATGCTCAAGCCCAGCCCGGTGCCTTTGCCCACCTCTTTGGTGGTGAAGAAGGGGTTAAAGACGTGCCCCAGGTCCGCTTCGGCAATGCCGGGGCCATCATCAGCCAGGGAAGCCCGTATCATATCCCCCACCCGTTCCGTAGTGACAGTGAGAGTGCCTCTTTTGTGTGCCTGGAGCATAAAATGCTCGGCGTTGATAATGATATTGAGAAAGACCTGCTGTAGCTGGAAGGCATCAGCCATGACTTTCGGCAGGTCAGGGGCAAAGTGGGTGTTGACCAGGATGTTGTTTACCCTGTGCTCATAGGCACGCAACTCCAGTGTGTTCTCTATGATACGATTCAGGTTTAGCGGCTCTTTTGCTGAGGCGTGCTTTCCGGCGAAGGTGAGGAGATTTCTAACCACCCTGGCGGCGCGTTGCGCTTCCCTGTGGATGATACCCAGGTCTTCTTTGATATCGTCAGGGACATCCGTGCGCCGCCCCAGCAGCTCGGAGAAACCGATAACGCTGGTCAAGGGATTATTAAGCTCGTGAGCAATGCCCGCGGCCAGCTCGCCGACAGAGGTCAGCCGGTCGGCGACGATGAGCTGCTCCTCCATTCTCTTACGCTCGGTGATGTCTCTGGTGACAGTGATAAACGCCGTGGGTTTACCAGAGATATCTCGGAGGACAGTAGCGCTCACTTCAGCAGGAAACTCCTTCCCCTCCTTGGTCAAGAATGTGTATTCAAGGTCTCGGACATAGCCGTCCTCCAGTGTCCTCTTAGTATTTTCCAGGAGCCTGGCTCGATCTCTCCGGGCGAAAAGCTCGATGGCGTTCCTCCCGATAAGCTCCTCTTTGCTAGCGTAGCCATGCAGGCGAGCCGTGGCTTCGTTTGACTCCAGGATCTTCCCCTCCATGTTGATGACGGTGATTCCCTCAGACAGGGACTGGAACATGAGACGCAGCTTTTCCTCAGATTCGCGGAGCGCCTCCTCAGCCCGCCTGTGGACAGTGATGTCTTGGACCATTGATAGAATGCCGTCGACCTTGCCGCCCTTCTTGAGCGGTGCGTTTGACCACTGACAGATAACGGTGCGTCCATCTTTGGTTATGTTCTCGTTTATGCTGTGTGCGGTCGTATCCCCTTCAAACAAACGGCGCCAGACGTCGTCTACATACGGCTGGGCCTCCTTGGGCACAATCAGGTCGTAAGCGTGCCTCCCCAGTGCCTCCTGGGCCGTGAAGCCAAAGATCCTTTCCGCAGCCGGATTCCAGGTTTGCGCACGGAAGCCCATGTCCCAGACAATTAGTCCTATCGGCATTTCTTGTATCTGCATCTGAAGATGTTGCTGAAGATGAAGGATATGTTCCTCAGCCCGCTTGCGCTCGGTGATGTTGTCGAAAACAGCAATGAAATATCCTCTTTCTGCGCTGTAAGCCGAAATATCCAACCACATATCCAGTTGCGACAGATAGAATTCGAAGCGCTCCGGCTTCCCTGTCAGGGCTACCCTGGCATACCTCTCGAATAATTCAGGGCTGGATTCCTTAAGTCCGGGAATTACCTCGCTAACCTTCTTCCCGACAACGTTCTTTAACCCAGTCTGTATTTCAAAAGTATTGTTTACGGCGAGGTAAATGAAGTCCCGTGGCTGCTCCTCTTCAAAAAGCATTTTGCAATAGGCAACCCCGTTAATCATGTTCGCGAATAATGAACGATATAGCTGTTCACTCTTTTGCAGCGCCTCCTCAGCCCGCCGGCGCTCGGTCACATTCCTGAAGTACCCGATCAGTCCTTCAACCTGACCCAGGGCGTTAAATCTGGGGACATAAGTTCCATCGAAAAACTCTGTTTCGCCTGCCAGAGAAATCAAAGAGGTCTGAAGATGCACAGGCTTGCCGGTCTGCAGCACCTGAGTCTTGATTTCGGTGAGTTTGTCAGCATCCTCCTTCGCCAGGAAATCATGATCAGTCTTTCCGAGCATGTCCTGCTCGGTCAGACCCAACTGTGGATTCACAACAAACAAGTACCTGAGTTGGCTGTCCTGAATCAAAATATGGTCTGGTGTGTTGGAAGAGATCGCCCTGAAGCGTGCCTCGCTCTCCCGTAGTGCCTCCTCGGCCCTCTTCCGCTCCGTGATGTCATGGAAGATGCCCAGTATGCCGGTGACATCACCTTTTTCGTCCTTCACCGGCGTCTTGATGGTGTGTACCCAGTACTCCTGTCCATCCTGGATGTAGGGTTCTTCTATCTCCTCTATTTCCCCCGACTCCATGATCCGCCTGTCATCCGCCCGGTATTTCTCCGCCAGCTCCCTGGGATAGAAGTCGTAGTCTGTCTTCCCGGTGATTTCGTGTGGCTTGATTCTGAAATCTTGAGCGTAATGCTCGTTACAGGAGATATAGACCGAGTCCCTGTCCTTGAGGAAGAGCTTCTGGGGCAGGTTCTCTGTCAGCGTTCGGTACCAGCTCTCGCTCTGCCGCAGCGCTTCTTCTGCCCTCTTGCGCTCCGTGATGTCGATGGTCATAGAGATAAAGTGATCCTGATCTCTGAGCTTCACCTTTTCGCTGGAAGACAGTAACTTGATAAGCTTGCCCGTCTTAGTGCGCGCAGTAAACTCATAGTTGCGTACTCTGCCCTCTTTTGAGAAGATCCGGACCATCTGAGCCCGATCATCTGGATTGGCATACATGTTTAGCTCGGTAGAGGTGTGACCTATGACCTCTTCACGGGTATACTCTAACATGTGCAGGAAACTATCGTTTACATCCACGCAACGTCCCTCAGGAAGGCAAGCGATAGACATGGCAACGGGGCTATAGTGAAAAGCTTTGAAAAACCGTTCCTCGCTTTCTCTGAGCGCCTCCTCGGCCCGCTTGCGCTCGGCGATATCCTTGATAGTGGCAAAGTAACTGATTACATTTCCTTGCGTGTCCTTTACCCAGGAAGGGCTGACAATCACCGAAAAACGCTGGCCGTCTTTCCGCATGAAGGTCAACTCGAAGTCGCCGAATTCGCACTTCAAGGCCTTCTGGAAAGCTCTCTCTATCTCTTCGAGTGACTCCGGTGGCCAGTAGGGGTGCGGAGGCCCCGTTCCGATAAGTTCCTCCCTGGAAAAACCAGTCATCCGGCAAAAGGCAGGGTTGGCGTCAACATGAACACCATTGCTATCCAGGACGGAGAATCCGTCTTGCATCGAGGCGATGAGACTGTCTGTAAACTTCTTTGCCTCCCTCAATGCCTCCTCGGCCCACTTGCGCTCCGTGATGTCCCGCCAAACGGAACGACTGTGCAGAATCTTGCCCTGATCATCACGGACGGCGGACACGCTGAGGCTGACGTTCAGTTTGCTGCCGTCTTTGCGTTTCGCCTGTAGCTCGGCATCGCGCACCTCGCCAGTGGTGAGCCATGTTTGAAAGACCCGCTTCGCAGCCTCCAGGCTGTCAGGGTGGTACATCTCGAAGATGTGCCGGCCGAGGATTTCCTCCTTGGTGTAGCCGGTGACCTGCGCTATAGTCTGGTTGCATCGCAGGATCTTGGCGGTGGCGGCGTCTATGCTGAGATGCATATCCGGTGCGTTCTCATAAAGGTCGCGGTATTTGGCTTCGGAGATCTGAAGCGCCTCCTGTGCCTTCTTGCGCTCGGTGATGTCCCGCACCAGGACGAGATCAGCAGGCTTACCCTCATAGGGGATTATAGCGGCATTGATCTCCACAAATACCTTTCGGCCGTCCTTGTGCCGGAAAACCGTCTCATACCGGGACGGGACATCTTCGCCGGTAGCGTAACATATTGTGTGTAAAAAGAGGGGGGCGTATCCTTCTAGAGATAAGAGAAAGATATCTTAGAAAGGAGGACGCCCCATGGTACAGGTCAAAGACCTGACCCAACTCAAGTTAGAGGA